>JAPLFQ010000018.1 GCA_026390595.1 Ignavibacteriales bacterium | reverse complement strand
CGAATCGAATGACACAGCGAGGAAGATTTCGAAAATAAACAGGAAGAACGCGAACATCCAGACGAGCGTGTACGGTCCGGGCAGAGCAATACTGACGAGGCCCAGTCCGCTGACGATGAAGAGAACGTCGGAGATGAGAATGGCAGCGAAGAAAACATAGTAGAGCAAAAGTGTGTAGAGGATATCGAACGCGAGCCGTTTGCTCTTGAATTTCGGAATCTCTTTGAAAAACTTCCCGATGACGTAGTTGTTTCCTCTCACCCAGCGCATCCGCTGTTTCAGCCACACTTTCCATTCCTGCGGTTCCTGCTCATAGGTCAGGGCGTAGGGGATGAACTTGATCTTATACCCTTTCTCGTAGATCCGAATGCTGAGCTCGGAGTCTTCCGTCAATGCCTGTTCATCCCATCCATCGAGCGAGCGAATGAGCTGCGTCCAGACCACGAAATTGGTCCCCGGCAGCGTGGCGATATTATGCATTTGCCATCGGCCCGCCTGCAGGATGGACTGAAAGCTCAGCGTCTCGATGTTGATGAACCGCGTGAGCAGCGTCGCGTTCTTGTTGACGGTCCGGAATTTCCCTATCACGCCCCCAAGCTCTTTGTGTGTAATCAACTGGGCGACGAGGTAGCGCAGGGCAGGGGGATCGGGCGTGTTGTCTGCGTCGTAGATGGCGATGATGTCGGAGTTCACCTGCCGAAGGCCGAGATTCAGGGCCCTGGATTTCCCTTTGCCCCCTTCGCCGGGAGGCACGGTAAAGAGAACGACGCGCGGGTCCCGGTCGGCGTAAGTCTGCACGATAGAAGCCGTCTCATCCCGGGAACCGTCGTTGATGACGAGAATCTTCAGCTTGTCTTTCGGATACTCGAGCTTCAGCATCGACTCCACTGTCCGTCCGATGACCATCGCTTCATTGTGAGCAGGGATCATGATGGTGCAGCTGGGGTAGTCAAACTCGGCGGCATCGACCAAACGTCTTTCGCGGAAGGACTTGAGGTAATTGATATAGCCGAATATCGTCAACGCGAACTGGTAGGCGATCATGAACCAGATCAGGATGACGGCCACGACGAAGAGAAAACTCAGATCGACTTCAAGTACGGACATGGGGTGCCTGGTTGACTACGTTTTGGTGCGGCGGTGAAGGATTTTCAGTGTGATGTACATCCCTGCCAGAAGCACGACGGCCAGGAAACCGAACATCGCGATGGCTGTCGATGACCAGAGACTGGTCACGTTCACCCCGTAGGAAAACGAATTGCCGGTGATGACATCCACCTCGTGCTTGCCGGAGGGGAGTTGGATCGTATAGCAATCACTCCCCTTCATCAGCGTGAAGGTGTACGGCTGTCCGTCGAGGAGGACCTGTGTTGGCTCGTTGCTGAAGGAAACAAGCATTCGTTCGTCGGATTCATACGTGAAGCGGGCATTTCTCATGCCATAGGAAAGAGCGGAGATGTCGGCCGTTGACGAAAGAAGCCTCGGTTGCAGTTGTGAAGTCGAAAACGCCCCGCTTGCGGCAGGGTTCACGTTCACCCGGTGGCTCCCTGCCGGGACAAAGAACAGGTTTTCCCGCGATGACTGAACAAACATATCGTCGATGAGGATCTGGGGAATTTCCTTGGGAAGCCGCAAAACAAAAGAATGCTTCGCTTCGATGCTGTAGCCGTCATTGATTCTTTGGTATGTGATGCCATGTGCCGAAGCGTTGGCGAAGAACGGGAGGTCTTGACCGTTGACTGTTTCCTCGGCGTAGAAGGTGAAACGGGGCGCGCCGATTGCGGCGGCCTGAACGAGAAGAAAGCTCTCCGTCCCGGTTTGTATTGTTGTCGGAAACGGGGTCAGCGCGCCTTTCTTGCGGGTGCTCGAACTCAGATCGAGGATGTTGAGATCAAGCATGAGTTTCGATGAATCGTTCATGAGCCGGGCGTAGCGCCGGCCGATTTCAACATACCGCAGCGGGTCTGTTGACCAGAGCCGTTCAGCGTCCTCCACCTGGAGGAGGAATCCGAAGCGCTTCTGCAGCGCAAGGATATGGTTCATATCGACGCCGAGGTTTTCCCGGACTTCAGGAGCGCCGTAGCTGTCCATCGCGGTGACGATGATCTGGAATCCGGGCCTGCGGGCGGCGACGTCGGAAAAATCGCGCAGGAGCCGCTCGTACACCTCATCGAGTTTACCGATACGGTATTCCGTCAGCGTTGTCTGGACGGCGGGATTCGTTTTCCAGAACCAGGGAGAGTTTGGATCGAAGATGCTGGTCAGTTCGATCCCATACTTCTTTTTCACCTCGCGCACGGCAGAGGGGTGCATGGGGGCGAACTGAAGAGGGGTCTCGAAACCTCTGCCGGATTCGAAGTAGAGCTCGGCAAGGTTGACGCCGTCAAAGTCGAATCCCTCAAGGAGCTTTTTGAATTTCATGGCGATGCTGTCGACGCACGCCGGCTCTGTCAATGCAACTGCGTATCGCCACGCCGGTTGAGCATCCTCTCCTTTGTAGTTCTTCTCCCGCCATTCCGGGTGATCTCTCCAGAACTGCTGGCTGATCTGTGGCGGCTCGAGCCACGCGTAGACAAGGATACCGTTCGCGTGTGCGAGCTGAATGAGGCGTCCGTAATCGTACACGTAATCCCGCTTGGGATACTCGTGCCATCCTGCGACATGAATCCTGCGGATTCCTGTCCGCACCCACTGTTTCACTAAATCCTCGACACTGGATGTTGGGCGCAATCCGGGGTCAAAGTACGCTTCCAGGTTCTCTCTTCGGACAATCGGGCCGAGACGGAAATACCTTTTTACGTAGTCGAGCAGATAGGGATAGTAGCTGTATCCATGTTGTGAGAGTGGATCAAACCGGGTCGCGAAAAAGATGACTTTCCCTTTCCCAACCGATTTCCCGATCACCACAGGGGCATCCGTTGCGGCATCCTGGCAGAAGACCTCGTCGACATCTTCAACGTTCAGCTTGTAGACCGATTCGAATTGTTTCCACGTCACCGTCTCTTCGGGATAGTTCCGGTCACGGACGTTGCGGAGGCGCATTTGTGACTGAGCGAAATGGATGCCCAGTTCTTCCGCGAGCTCATTCTTCTGATCGGTGATGAGGCTGCCTCCCTGCTGAACATACCCGACGAGTGTTCCGTAGTCGCCGGATTTCAGAGAGTCGACGAACGCGAACGGGACGATGACCAGATTGTAGTCCTGCAGCCGAAGTTCCTGACCTATAAAGATCGTATCGACATTGATGTGAACGCTTCGAAAAACCGAAGCCAGCGATGCCTGGTCGTTGAATGACGCTCCCCGGATGTGATGGTTCCAGAGAATGGCCACACGCGCCTCACGCCAATCGGGCTCGCCGACGAACGCGTTGGTAAACATGCGTTTTGCTCTCGACACAACTTTGTCGACGAAACCCATGTCACGCGCACGAAACTCGATAGGCTCGGCCTTGTAGATTTCGCCGGGATTCAATTCGATCTGGCGCGCAATTACGCCGTTGATCCGGTTATCGGAGAACACCCGCCTGACGATCTCTCCCTCTGAATCGAAATACCCCTCCGCGAGGTATTGATCTTTCAGCGTGATCTGATATGATTGTGATCCGGAGAGAATGACCCTGTCCTTCGTTTTCACCCAGTTCGGCTGATCTGAAAGATCCATGTATGTGTAGCCGAGTGCCTGGACACCGTCCACAAGCTCTCGCAGCAGGTCGAGGTCGAGGAACGAGTGGAAGAAGCACGACGCGAACCCATCCCGAACGTTAAGATTTGCCTTCGCATTCCTGAGGATGTCCTGGATATATGTGTCGCTGACCGCCTTGTCTGGATTGAGAGGAACATACCCGAGGTTTTCGGGGTAGATCCGCTGACCGAACCAATCGCTGTTGATCACATACGGAAAGCTCTGGGAGCAGTCGAAATCCTCGAACGACAGCCGCTGTTCCATGGCCGTGCTGAAGTATTTCGCGACAGTCTGGTACAAGGTGAAGGATCCAGTGTAGTGCGGGGTCTCCCACACCAGGGGGTAGAGGCCATTCTTCATGAACTCCTGGATGCCCGACTCGAGCTTCTGTGCTATTTCCTCCGCTGTCTGTTTGGCAATCGGCTTCATCAGGCTCTCATCCCAGAACTCGAAATCAGCCGCCGTCACTCCTTTGTATTGGTGTGTGCTGCCATGCATGACGATCGTCGCGCCGTTATGCACCATATATTTGAGGGCGTCGACAAGGTCCGGCTTGTCGGAAAGGCTCACCCGGATGTTCTTGCCGGGATCGACAAAAAACGGTATAACGCCGACAAGGAACGGAACGCCTTTGGCGGAAAGGATATCTGCAATCTCACGCAGATGGTCGGGGTTGTCGAACGGACCGACGTCTTCAATCCGTATCAGCGCTGAATGAGATTCCTCGTGGTTTTCGCCGAGGAAATCGTGAAGCATGTCGGCGAAGAGGATGTACCGATCCGCAGGACCCGCGCTGGCGAACGGCATATCGGCTATGTAGGTGAGGTTACCCGAGGTGATGATGTACGGAATCTCCCGCTTCAGTCTGGAGGAAAATGCCGTTGCGGTGACGGTGACAAGTTTCCGATTGGTGACCGCGGCGATGTTGATAAATGGCTCGCCTTTCTGAAACGACGTGCTGCCGAAACGCACGAGATCAAAACCCGACAAGGAGTCTGGTCCGCTGACGCTGAAGCCGAAGCGTTTTTCGACAGGGAATTTCCGCGAGAAATCGGCGAATCCACTGTTCAGCCAGAACACCCGGCTGTCGAGGGTGAATACATCCTGCGTGAATTTTTCGGGAAGAATGGTATGAACATCGAACCCCACGTAGAATGTGAAATCATACTGCTTCATCTCGCCAGGGAGGTATTCGTTGACGCCTTTGAGCTTGTAGCGGACGTTGAAATGCCCGAGGAGCGACGCGAGTTGGCGGCCGTCGGCCATGGCATAATTCTTCATGTCGGTATTCCCGTCGATCAGGATCAGGACGCTTTTTTGCGCTGATGTCTGTGCGACGGCCGAAGGAGAATGAACGATGATGCTGAGCAAAACGATCAGAACACTGACGACGAAACGAATCATGGATGCCTTTCTTCAGCGAGGTCGAAATTCTGATGGTGCTATTCTGGAGAAACCGAAAAAGTGTTCAAGTGCCCGCACTGTGCGGCGCGATGCATGCCCGTCACCGTACGGATTTGTCGCTGTTGCCATCTTCTGGTACGCCCGTTCGCTGTCGATGAGCGTCCGTGCGGTCGAGGTAATTGTCGCCGGATCGAGACCGACCAGTTGTACCGTTCCGTACTTCACGGCTTCGGGACGCTCGGTGACTGTACGGAGCACAAGGATCGGTTTCCCGAGCGAGGGACCTTCTTCCTGCACGCCGCCGGAATCTGTGAGAATCAGGTATGACCTTGCCATCAGATTGACAAAATCGCTGTAGGGGAGAGGCTCGATCAGGATCACATTCTTCAGCTTGCCGAGAATGGGGTAGACCACTTCGCGGACGATAGGGTTCAGGTGAACCGGAAATACGAACCGATAGTCAGTATATCGCTTGGCCAGAGCTTTCACTGCTTCGCATGCCCCGGTCATCGGCGTTCCCCAGTTCTCGCGCCTGTGCATCGTCAGAAGGACGATCTTTCTTCCTTCCTCCACGTACTCATTCAACCGTTCGTCGGGAAACGTGTAGGTCTTCTTGATCGCATAGGCCAGCGCGTCGATCACAGAATTGCCCGTGATGATGATCTGCTTCCTCGAAACGTTTTCCCGGACGAGGGCGCGTTTCGCCGTCGACGTCGGGGCAAAATGGAGGTCCGCGATGCAGCTCGTCAGCCGTCGGTTGATTTCCTCGGGGAATGGGTTTGCCTTGTCCTGTGTTCTGAGTCCGGCTTCGACGTGCCCGACAGGGATCTGCCTGTAGAATGCCGCGAGGCTGCCTACAAAGGTGGTCGTCGTGTCTCCCTGAACGAGGACGATGTCGGGGCGGGTTTCGACTAGGACGTCATCGAGCGCGCCGAGCGTGTTTTTCGTGAGACCGGCGAGAGACTGCTTCGGCTGCATGATGTTGAGGTCGTAGTCGGGCCGTATGCCGAAGACCTCGAGCACCTGGTCCAGCATCTGCCGGTGCTGTGCCGTCGCGATTGTGGTCACGTGGAAATGTTTGTGCTTCTGCAGCTCCAGGATGATAGGCGCCATCTTGATGGTATCCGGTCTGGTACCGAAGACCACTGCGACATTCTTGCGCTCGGATTTCATAGTGAACTGACCCTGTCTAATAACATTTTACTACTCCGGGTGCACAAGATACGGAAGAAAAGAGAAATGAAAAAGGCAGCACGTCGACTTTCCGTGTCTTCCTTGATAATAGAGGCAATATGTGGTAAATTGCTTCCTATGAATCGTCGAGTCCTCTTCGTTGCTGTTCTGTTCCTCTCTTCGTTTTCGATGGCGGTTGGGCAGGATACGAAGGAGAACGCCGATTTCAAGCTTGCCGTGAACCTCTACAATGACAAGCTGTATGACCTCGCCCTTGAGCAGTTCCGGCAGTTTGTAGCAACCTACCCGAATACCCAGCAGGGAATCGAAGCGAGATTCTATCTCGGCCTCAGCCAGGCCAAGCAGGGAAAACTCGATGACGCCCGCCTGACGTTTCAGAATTTTGCTCTCGCGTTCCCCGACCACCCGCGTGCTCCGGAAGCGTGGTGGAACGTAGCCGATTCGTACGTCTCTCTGAAGAACCTGCGGGAAGCTGCGCTCGCGTTCGAGCGCGTCAAGACGTTTCATCCGAAGAGCAAGCTCGCCCCCGGTGCCCTCGTGAAGTCGGCGGAATACTTCGACCTCGCCGGAGACCCGGAAAGCACACGCAAAGTGCTGAGGACATTGATACAGGATTACTCATCGTCCGATGTCATTCTCCCCGCGCGGTTGAAGCTCGCGCAGATGTATCTCTCCGACAACCAGTTCGAGCTCTCGCGTGCCGAATCGAAACGCGTGGCCGACGCTTCGAAGGACCCCGAACTGATTGCCCAGGCTCTTGTACTGATGGCCCGCTCACTGGCGAGCCTGAACAAATACGAAGAAGCGCAGCACGCTCTGGACGAAGTGGCGAAGAACTATCGAACGACTTCCAGTTACTACGCAGCGCTGTCGTTGCTTGGCTCGATAAAACGCGAGCTCGGCTATGCGGCCGAGGCGTTTGGATCATGGAAACTGATCGATGCTGATTCTGTTCGGGCGCCACGGTTGGTGCGACAACAGGCGCTGGTCCAGCTGGGCGACGGGTATCTCCTGAAAGGCGAGCATGCGAAGGCGCTTCAAAGCTATGAAAAGGCCTCTGCGGTCCGGGCGGCTCAGCGGGGGGAGGCTTTCTTCAAAGCCGGTCTGGCTGCCGAGCAGTCGGGCGCGCTGCAAAAGGCCCGTGCGAATCTGACGCAGGCGCTTCTGGATACGTCCTCCACAGTTTCACCGGCGGATATCCTGATCGCAGCCGCACGCGTCTCCGCAAAAGCTGAAAATCACACCGAGGACTGCGTCTCTATTCCCTGTTCCAGGGCCGCTATTCCAACGATCCACGCGTGCCCGAGACTCTTCTCGATGGAGCGAGGATTCGCCAGAACGATTTGCATGACTACGTGCAGGCGCTGGCGGAATATGATGCTCTGATCAACCGATACCCGGGTTCTCCTCTCGTTGATGATGCGCTCTTCGGCCGCGCTGAAGCGCTGCAGCTAACCGGATTACTGGACCGGGCTCTCGACGCCTATGACGATCTCCAGAAGCGGTTTCCCGGCAGCGAGTTCATCGCAGCGGCGAGAGAAGCTTCCCTTCATATCCGGATGTTCGACAGGAAGAACAAGGAATCGGGTCTCGAAAAGCTCGCGCTGCTGGTGGGCGACGTCATCGCGCAGCTGTCGAAGGGGGAGCTGGCCTTCCGGCTTGGCGACATCTATTTCCACGATCTCATAGACTATGACAAAGCGGCGGCTCAATATGCCTCGGCGCTGCGGCTTGGTCTCCCGGCCGACAAACAATCGAAAGCATGGTTCAATCAGGCGAAGGCATTTGAGAATGCCGGTATCCAGACCGGGACGGGCGGTACGCCGAAGCTTGAACCGTCGCTGAAGGCAATTGCCGCGTATGATTCTCTGCTGAAGCAGTTCCCTTCCGGAGAACTCGCTGACGACGCATTGTCCAGCCAATTTAATATCCGCCTTCAACTTGCCGCAGGGTCAGCCGATGTCCGTCTTGTGAGCGAAGAGTTTCTCCGGGCCCATCAGCTCATCAAGCGCAAGGATCTGATGTACTACTCGATCGCTGAGACTTACCGGAAGAAAAAGGACCCCGAGGATGCCGCGAAATCCTATGCGCTGACTCTGAAGGAGCGGCCTTTGAAGGATATCGAGGGGAGCGCGATGTTCCGGCTGGGCGAAATGTTGATGACACTTGGACAGCCCGACTCGGCCGCCGTTGTTCTTCGTGAGTATCTCAGGAGATTTCCGAATAACGAATTCACGCCCCGTGCGGCATGGTCTCTCGCCCGGTTTGAAGGGGGGCGAGGCAACGCGTCGCATGCGCTCGAGCTGTACAAACAACTCGACCAGCAGTTCCCGTACGTAACCTATGCCGGACAGCTTGGGAAAGCCCGGGCCGAGGCGTACTACACGGCGTTTGACTACGCGCAGGCCTATGGCCAGTTTCAATCACTTGTTCGTGATGCGTCTCATGGGGCAAGTCTCACGTCGCGTCTGCCGCTCGATGTGCTTTTCAATATGGCGATGACCTGTGTCAGGCTCGGGAAGAGGGCAGATGCGAAGCACTTTTTCGCAGAGTACCTCGCCTGTGAGGATTCGTCGGAACGGGCCGGCCAGTCCTATTATCAGCTGGCAACGCTCGCGAAAGAGGAAAACAGCGTGACGCTGGCCGCCCAGTACCTGCAGAAGGCGAGTGGGTATGCCCTCAACGGCCCGACAGGAATGAACCAGGCTTCGTTCGAAGCGGCGGAACTGTACTTCAAGAACGAGGAATATGCGAACGCCATCGCGCGTTATACGGAGATCGCCGACAAGGGAACGAATGACTCTCTCAGGCAATATGTCCAGTCACGGATTGTTGTCGGCTATTTCCGCCTGAACAATGCGAAGGAAGCAGATGCACGGGCGGCCGCGTTCAACAAGGCGTTTCCGAGGCAGGGGCGGTACGCGGCGGAGTTTAACTACGAACGGGGGAATTATTTCCTCCGGAAAGATGAATACGTTTCGGCGAAGAAATTCTTCGACAGCGTCGTCCAGGAATATGCGGGTTCTTCATCTGTTCCCAGCGCTCTGTATGGGAACGCGCGGGTTGCCGAGCTTTCCGAGAAAACCGCGGAAGCGATCAAGCTCTACGAAGCGATTCTCCCGAAGTATGGCAGCGATCCGGTCGCTCCGCGCGTAAGGCTCGCCCTCGGAAACCTGTACTACAGCCAGGAGCAGTGGGATCCCGCCGCACGTCAATACAAGGCAGTTCTCGACAGCGAGGGGCGTGCGCCCGATCTTGTCCAGTACGCGATGAACAATCTCATTCTCGCGTACAAACAGCTCTCGCTCTATGACGCCGCGTTGGAACTGACGCGCAAATACATCGACCGGTTCCCCGACGACACGGAACTGATGGACAAGCGGGTCGACATCGGCGTCCTGTATCAGAAGCTGGGGTACTACGACCAGGCGGTGCTTCATTTGCAGAGCCTTCTGGATAACGCAGACGCCAATCTCGAAGCCGAAGTGCGGTACTACATCGGGGAAGCGTACTACTATAAAGGGGATTACCAGCAGGGGATACTGGAATTCCTGAAGGTCCCGTATCTCGTCACGAAGAAAACGAAGGTGGACTGGGTTGCCACCTCGTATTACATGGCCGGTCAGTCCTACGAGAAAATGTCGAAGTTCGATCAGGCCATCACGATGTATAGACAGATTCTCACCCGTTCCGGAATAGACGCGACGTTCAAGACCGGCGCTCAGCGCGAGATAAACCGAGTCACAGCGCTGCAAAAGGCTAACAGGTAGGTTCATTGGTTAGATGGTTTATTGGTTAATTGGTGAATTGGTTCACTAACCAATCATCATTCGGCTACCAGGCGTTCACGATCTACTCTTCAACGTGTGTCGTCCGGCCAGAAGTTGACAGAGTTGGTTAAGTGTTCATGCAGCATATTTCATCTCTGGCGTCATCATGGC
>JAPLFQ010000017.1 GCA_026390595.1 Ignavibacteriales bacterium | reverse complement strand
GTATCACGCTGGACAATCTGAACCAGGTCGATGAGGCGCTCCGATCCTTCAACTCCGCTCTCGAGCTCGAACCTCTCTATGAGGACGCCCTCTTCCACAAGGGGGTTACGCTGGAAAAGCAGGAGAAATTCAATGATGCGGTAGCCATCTTCCGGCTGATCCTGGACGCGAATTCAGACCACCCCGACGCGTGGTATGAACTCGGATATTGCTATGATTTCCTAGAAAAACTTGAGGAATCGGCCAAATGCTACGACGAGCACCTGAACAGAGATCCCTACAACTACAACGCGTGGTATAACAGGGGGATCGTGTTGAATCGATTGGGCCAGTTCACCAAATCGATTGAGAGCTACGAAATGGCACTGGCGATCAAAGAGGACTTCCCGTCGGCGTGGTACAACAAGGGCAATGCGTACGCAAATCTAGGAAGACTGTACGACGGCATCGACTGTTTCAAAATGACGCTGAAGTACGAGCCGGGGGATGTTCCTGCCTGGCATAACCTCGGAAATGCATACGAGGAGCTGGGACTCTATAAGGATGCGATTGCGGCCTTTACGAGCGCGCTGAAGTTCGATGAGAACCACTATGAGTCATATTTCGGCAGAGGCAGTTGCTATGATGCCCTGGAGCAGCCGAAGAAGGCCCTGACTGAATACAAGAAGGCGATCGGCATCAACCCTGAGTATGCGGAACTCTGGCACGCAAAGGCCGATGCCGAATACAATCTGGGCAAGATCGAAGAATGCCTTGAGAGTTACCGCAAGGTTCTGAAGCTCGATCCCTCCAATGCCGAAGCGTGGTTCGACTATGGAGACACCCTTTTTGAAAAGGGGGAAATCATAGACTCGACGGAAGCGGTGAAGGAAAGCGTGAGGTTGGCACCTCAGTTCGCGCCAGCACATTTCACCCTCGCCAAGATTCACATCCTGCTGCACGAGCACAAAGCCGCTGTTGAGTCCCTGGCGCTGGCGTTTTCGCTGGAGCCCGAGTTGATGAAACAATTTAAGAAGGACTATCCGGACTTGAAGTCTCATCGCGATTTCGCTCCCCTGCTGAAGAAGTAACCCTTCCCTGTAGTTCGGAGTTCGATTATTCGTTATTCGAAATTCATGTGAATCTCCGCGCCTGAGGCGCATCCCCGCCAGCCTCAAGAATTCAATGAGGCGGGCTGGCGGCTCTGGCGGACAATGTCGAACGCCGAACAATGAATGATGAAGTGCGTTCCAGATGACAGGGTGGTCCGATGAGGATCTTCGCCCTTCTATGTTTCGTCGGGACTTCTTCAATCACAACGATTTCAGAAGATTCAACGTGGTCGAAATAGCATTCCCGCCTGACCACATGGAGCAGATTGGGCGGGCAGGTCGACCAACAGGTAGGACTGCCCCGAACAAAGGGTTAGGAAATGAAGCGCTTCGGCGTCATAGGTCATCCGATTGCACACTCTCTGTCCCCCCTGCTCCACAACACGGCGTTCTCGCTGCTTGGGGTGGAGGGCCGGTACGAGGCATTCGACATCGAGCCCTCTTCGCTCGGCGCGGCGATCCGTGACTTCAAAGAAAAGGGATTTGCGGGTTTGAATGTCACCATCCCCCACAAGGAATCGATTCTTGAGTTTCTGGATGCACAGAGTGACGAGTCGAAGGCGATCGGAGCAGTGAACACGCTCATCTTCGACGGGGACCGAATCCGCGGAGACAGCACTGATGTGTACGGAGTTGCCGCCTCGCTGGAGGAGTATCGGCCTCAGATCCAGGGAAGCAAGGCTGTCGTACTGGGGGCGGGCGGGTCTGCGAGGGCTGCAGCCTTCGCGTTGATCGGAGAATTTTCTCCCGTTGAGATTGTCATAGCAAATCGGAGCCTCGTGCGGGCGAAACAGCTAATCGCAGATCTGAAACCGTACGCGACACGGACATCCTTGTGCGCAGTCGCCCTGTCAGATGCGGAGGTGCAATCATCGATCACTCAAGCAAGCGTGGTGGTCAATGCCACATCAGTTGGAATGCATCCAGCTGTGGATCAGTCGCCAGTCAAGGACCAGACGGGGTTTCATTCAGGTCAGATTGTGATGGACCTCGTCTACACGCCGCGTGAGACCAGATTCCTGAGCCAGGCCTCCCGATGCGGAGCGAGAACCATTAGCGGCCTGGAAATGTTCTTGCACCAGGGAGCACGATCACTTGAGATCTGGCTCGGACTCGAGATGCCGGTCGAGCAACTCAGGCCGGTGATCCTCAACGAATTGAAATCCAGACACACCTGAACATGGAGATTATGCCCGATCAGCAGCTACAGAAGAAGCATGAGGACCTGAAGAGCCTTCTGATTGAGATGGGGAGCGTCGCCGTTGGCTTCTCCGGCGGGATAGACAGCACGCTCTTGATCCGTGTAGCCACTGAAGCGCTCGGAGACAATGCCCTCGCCGTTATAGGTCGGTCCGAGACATACCCAACCCGGGAGTTCGAGGAGGCAATTCAGCTGGCGAAGTCGTTCGGCTCGAGGTATCGGATCGTGAACACGGAGGAGACGGACAATCTCAAGTTCAAGGAAAACCCTCCGGACCGCTGCTATTTCTGCAAGACCGAGCTGTTTGGCAAATTGAACGATATAGCCGAAGAGGAAGGGATCACGTGGGTTGCGGACGGAACGATTGTGGATGATCTCGGCGATTTTCGTCCCGGCATGCGTGCGAAGAACGAACAAAAGGTCCGCTCGCCGCTGCTCGAGACCGGCTTCACGAAGGCTGAAGTGAGGGCGCTTTCCCGGGAACTGGGAATACCGACGTGGGACAAGCCCTCCTTCGCATGCCTCTCATCGAGATTTCCATACGGCCACGGGATCACCAAGGAGAACCTGATGAAAGTAGATGCAGCGGAGACGTTTTTGCGCGACCTGGGCTTTCGGTTCTTCCGTGTCCGGCACCACGATGACAAGACGGCAAGGCTCGAGATTGGTCCGCAGGAATTCGGCCGGTTGTTTGACAATGGGCTTCGCGAGAAGATCGTTTCGCACTTCAAGACGCTTGGTTTCGCTTACGTCACTCTCGACCTCCAGGGATATCGGACCGGCAGTATGAATGAGGTACTAACCGAGGCGGAGAAGAAAGAGTACTTGAGTAGCAAGTAGTGGAGTAGTGGAGATCTCCCTCGTGTTTGGTCGTCAGACCCACCGAAGTGAATACTCTGGTACAGGCGGACGTGAAATTCTCGCAGGATCAGCGCTAAGCCCGTTTCACCTGGAACCCGATTTGCCTTTTTGGCTTCTCTGGAACTGCCATCAGCCGTCTGATCGCCTCAAACAATCCATGCAGCTCCCCGCCCTGGTAATCCACCTTACTCTCGAGTTCCTGCAATCTGCGTGCAAGTTCTCTGTTTTCCCACAGCCTGCTTCGCAATTGGACGAATGCACGTACGACGTAGACGCTCATGAGGGTCGCTTGCCGGCTGTTGAGGACATTGGCAGCCATGATCGCACCGTGCTCGGTAAAGGCAAACGGCATTGTGCGCCTCCCTCCCCGCCCGATCTTTGAGGTCGCAAATTGCGACCTCAAAGAATCACATTCCCGCTGAGAAAGCCTGAACATAAAATCGCGTGGAAAGCGGTCGATGTTTCGTTTCACTTGTTCATTCAAGCGGCGGGTCGTTACGCCATAGACTCTCGCAAGGTCGCTGTCCAGGATGATCTTCTCCCCCCTGATCGGGAGAATGAAAGATTCCACCCGCACAATCGCCCTTTGAGCAAGCCGAGTTTTCTGCATGATCATGCTCCAGATTGCTGAGGAATGATCCCATGGTCGGAATTCTTCCGTTGAGTGACAATGAATTTCCGTTGGCAGAAAGACAAGAAGTGCAGTATTTGAGCAGTGGAATCGTGGAGTCAAGAGATGCGATCGCTGTTCACGCACCGGCGGCGCGAGCCACTTTCCAGCGCACAATTCCCTTCAGGTTATTTCCCTTGACACATTCCACCTTTTCTTGTTACCTTAACGATTGAACATCTGCTCAATCGTTCAGGAGTTAGCCATGGCAATTCACAATCACCAGGCAGCAATCCGAACGGCCAAAAAGGGACTGGCGGCCGAACTCACCATTGTCGAGATGGCGGAGACGTTCAAAGTCCTCGGGGACCAGACGCGTCTCAAGATAGTCCTCGCACTGAGCAAACAGGAATTGTGCGTGCTCGACATTGCGACCGTTGTTGGGATGTCGGAGTCAGCTGTTTCTCACCAGCTCCGGCTGCTGAAATCGCTGCGGCTCGTCAAACAGCGAAAGGACGGGAAGTTGGTGTTCTATTCGCTTGACGATGAGCATATCGAAGATCTGCTGAGGGTAGCGTCGAGACACAGCGAGGAATGAGGAGATGATGATTTTGAATTGCGAATTATTAAGTGCGAACTGCCATGTTGAATTGTTCGCTGGAGAGACGACAAGGCACAGGTTATGAACGAGAGACTCTCTGACATTCAAGAGACGACATATCTGATCAACGATCTGTGCTGTGCGACGGAGGAGCAGCTCATCCGGAAAAAGCTGCAGAACCTTCCGGGGGTCAGCGAGCTCGAGTTCAGCCTGATTTCCCACAAGCTTAAAGTGAAACACAGCTGCGACGAAGAATCGATCGCATATCAACTTAACAGGATGGGCCTTCCCGGACAGATCGAATCGAAGGCCGGAGCCCCCATCAACAAGAGCTTCAGGAGACTCCTCGCTTCCACAGCCATTTCCGGGATACTGTTTCTCACCGGGATGGCAGTCCAATTCTCCACCGCGCCCGGATTAACGGCAGACGTGTTCTTCCTGTTCTCCCTGTTCGCTGGCGGCTGGCACATTGCGCTGAAAGCGTTCAAAGCGATACGGTCTCTTGCACTCGAAATGAACGGTCTGATGATCGTCGCTTCGGTTGGAGCGGTGGTCATCGGGCAATATGCGGAAGGGGCGGCGGTGATATTTCTGTTTTCTGTCTCCCTCCTGCTCGAATCGGCCAGCACGGAAAGGACGCGGAACGCAATCAGGTCCCTGATGAAGCTCGCACCGGCCAGCGCTACCGTTCTGCGTGACAGCACAGAGTGCACCGTGCCTTTGGCAGAGATCAGGATCGGAGAAACGGTCATCGTCCGCCCGGGCGAGCGCATTCCGGTCGACGGCGTCGTTCTCAAAGGCGCATCGTCAGTTGACCAGGCCGCGATTACAGGAGAACCGTTCCCCTCCCCCAAGAGCCGCGGCGACGCTGTCTATGCCGGCACGTTCAATCAGCTGGGAGTGCTCTTCGTCAGCGTGACAAAACCATCGAGCGACTCAACCATTGCGAGAATCATCCATCTCGTCGAGGAAGCGCAAAACAAGAAAGCTCCCAGCCAGACTGCGGTCGAGCGCTTCGCACGGTACTACACGCCGGCCATCTTCATACTCGCCTTTTGCGTTGCCCTTATTCCCCCGATCTTTTTTGGCGGGCTCTTCGCAGACTGGTTCTACAGGTCTCTTGTCCTGCTCGTTATCGCGTGTCCTTGCGCCCTGGTGATATCAACCCCCGTGACGCTTGCGGGCGCGATTACGAACGCAGCCCGCAACGGCATCCTCATCAAAGGCGGCAGGCACCTGGAGCTTCTGGCCGGACTTCGTGCGATCGCATTCGATAAGACAGGAACATTGACCCAGGGACGGGCCGTGGTGACAGATGTCATGCCGCTGAATTCTCTCCCCGAGCAGGAGATTCTTCGCATTGCGGCCGCTGCGGAACTTCATTCCGAACATCATCTCGCAGAGGCGCTACTCCGGAAAGCAAGAGAATCCGGAATACAGCTCTCCGACATACAGACGGAGGATTTTGCGTCAATGACCGGCAAGGGGATCCGGACGCGCGTAGACGGCACAACGTACATTGTCGGCAACCATCTTCTCATGGAAGAACTGGGCATCTGTTCTCCCCTCGTCGAACAGAAACTCGCACAGCTCGAAGAGGCGGGAAAAACGGTCGTCATCCTTGCAGATGAAAAGAGCGTGCTTGGACTCATCGCGATTTCCGATCAGGTCAGGAGCGAGGGCCCCGGAACCATCCGGAAACTCCGAGAGCTTGGCATTCACCGCGTAGCTTTGCTTACCGGAGACAATGAGGGGACTGCAAGGGCCGTAGCCGAACAGCTTGAGGTCAGCGACTTGCACTTTGGACTTCTACCGGATGCAAAACTGCGGGCGATAGAAGAATTGCGAAAACGGTACGGGTGCGTCGGAATGGTTGGAGACGGGATCAATGATGCTCCCGCCCTCGCGGCAGCGGACGTCGGCATTGCCATGGGAGGAGCGGGATCTGATATCGCCCTCGAAACAGGAGACGTCGTCCTGCTCTCCGACAATATCGAGAAGATCCCTTACGCAATCGCGCTCGGCAAGAAGGCAGTCCGCATCATCTGGCAGAACATCTCGATCGCACTGGCGACGAAGTCCGTTTTCCTCGTGCTTGGGGTTTTTGGATGGACGAGCCTCTGGCTGGCAATTCTCGCAGACGACGGGGCGGCGCTGATTGTGATACTGAACGCGCTCAGAGTTCTGAAGCAAGACCGGTAGGTCGATCATCGCTCGCCATCCGAGTCGGCCATCCAAAAGGCCGCACACTGATGACACAAAAGAGGCACGAGATGATCACGGATTGAGTGACCCCCTCGGATCTCCAGCATCCGTGTCATCGCGGCGCATTCAATGAAACGAACACAAGCATCTCACCTCCCATGATAGATACAGAGAGCTTCATACGAAAGATGCCGAAGGTCGAGCTCCACGTTCACCTTGAAGGCTCTGTGCGTCCCACGACGTTTCTGGAACTCGCGAAGCGTCATCACATCGCGTTGCCCGCGGACACGATTGAGGGGCTGCGCAAATGGTATGTATTTCGTGACTTCAGTCATTTCATCGAAATCTATATGGCGATTTCGAGCTGCCTGCGGACACCTGAGGACATCGAACTCATCACCCGCGAGTTCCTCATTGGTCAGGCGGAGCAGAACATCGTCTACAGCGAGGTGACGTTTACGCCATACAACCAGCTCCTGAACTGCAGGCTCGGTATGCACGAGCAGCTCGACGCTGTCAACATAGCCCGGGCGTGGGGAGAAAAGGCACTGGGTGTCCGGATGGGCGTGATTGTGGATATCCCGCGCGAACGCTCGTCAGAGGCTGCGCTCACGGTAGCCCGGTTTGTCGTTGACCGATACGGAGACGGGATCATAGCGCAGGGACTCGGAGGGCCGGAACAGAAGAATCCTGCTTCAAAGTTTCGCCGTGCGTTCGAAACAGTTCATGAGGCCGGGGTCCCCTGCGTTGTGCACGCAGGCGAAACTGACGGTCCCCTGAGCATTTGGAACGCGATAGAAGTGGCAAAGCCCCGGAGGATCGGGCACGGTGTCCGCTGTATCGAGGATCCCAGGCTTATGGACTATCTGAAGCAAACTCAGCTGCCATTGGAAGTCTGCCCCACCAGCAACATCTGCCTTGGTGTCTTTCCTTCCATCGAGCAGCACTGTCTGCCAAGGCTCCTGGAATACGGACTGAAGGTGACGCTCAACAGCGACGACCCCCCGTTGTTCAATACTACATTGACCGATGAATTCCTTGCCGCTAGCAGGTATTTCGGTCTGGACGCGGGCCGCATCAAACGCCTTTTGCTGGATGCCGTCGAGGTCAGCCTTCTGGCTGAATCGGAGAGGCGCTCGATGCGGGGGGTGTTTATCGAGGAATTCTCAAAGCTCGAATCCCGAAGCTCGTAAGGCACTTCTTCAAGCGAAAAGGGGGAGAAATTGATTGACTTTCTAGCCCGTTTTTGGTAGATTGATAGTCCCTAAAATCAATCCCAACGTACGGCACTGAGGTAGATCAATGTTCGCGGTAGTCGAAATCGCAGGCCAGCAGTATAAAGTAACGAAAGCCGACAAGGTTATCGTCCCTCTACAGGAGACCAAAGTCGGATCAAAAGTCACCTTCGACAAGGTTTTGCTTGTCGGCGACGACAGCCAGACAAAGCTCGGGACGCCTTATATTTCCGGCGCCTCGATCGAAGCGAAGGTCCTGAGTCATGTCAAGGATGACAAGGTGCTCGTGTTCAAGAAGAAGAAGCGGAAAGGCTACAAGGTTCTCAAGGGTCATCGTCAACAATACACCGAAATTGAAATTACAAAAGTATCCTAGTCACCTGAATAGACAGGCTTAAGCTGGAGAGAGTATGGCTCATAAAAAAGGTGGTGGAAGTTCGCGCAATGGACGTGACAGCAATGCCCAACGTCTTGGGGTAAAGCGGTTCGGCGGTCAAGTTGTTTCTGCCGGCAGCATCCTTGTCCGTCAGAGGGGAACCAAGATGCATCCCGGGACGAACGTCGGCATCGGCAGCGATGATACACTTTTCGCTCTGATCAACGGCGTAGTGAAGTTCGAACGGTTCGGAAAGACGAAGCAACGCGTAAGCGTCTATCCACCGTCAGCGTAATTCTTGGTGCGCGGGCCTCCTGCAAGCGGGAGGCCTTTCTGTTTTCCCTCCAAACCGTTTTTTCTGATCCGAACAATCCACTCACATCATCACCTTCCTTTTCTGAGGAGACCATCTATGAAGATCACCGTCATTGGTGCAGGCAACGTTGGCGCCACAACAGCGCAGCGCCTTGCCGACAAGGAGCTTGCGAACGAGGTTGTGCTTATTGATGTTATCGAGGGGATGCCTCAGGGCAAGGGACTCGACATGTATGAGGCAGCCCCGGTCGGAGGGACCGACACACCGGTCATCGGCACCAACTCATATGACGCGACGGCTAATTCCGACATTATCGTGATCACGGCAGGAATTGCCCGAAAGCCAGGCATGAGCCGTGACGACCTCCAGAACACCAACGCAGGTATCGTCAAGTCGGTCACGGAGCAGGCCACCGCCAAATCTCCAAATGCAATTCTCGTTGTCGTCTCCAATCCGCTCGATGTCATGACATACGTTGCCTGGAAGGTCAGCGGGTTCCCGCGCCACCGGGTCATGGGTATGGCGGGTGTTCTGGACTCAGCCCGATTTCGCACATTCATCTCGATGGAGCTCAAAGTCTCCGTTGAAGATGTGACCGCGTTCGTTTTGGGGGGGCATGGTGATTCAATGGTTCCACTGCCGCGCTATTCGACTGTGGCCGGAATACCGTTGCCGGACTTGATGGACCAGGCCACTATTGACCGGCTTGTGAAGCGTACACGCGACGGCGGCATCGAAATCGTCAACTTCCTGAAGACGGGAAGCGCATATTACGCCCCATCCGCGGCTGCTGTGCAGATGGTCGAAGCGATCGTGAAGGACAAGAAGCGCATTCTCCCGAGCGCGGTGTTGCTGCAGGGTGAATATGGGATGAGTGACGTCGTGGTCGGTGTCCCAATCAAGATCGGCGCGAAAGGCATGGAAGAGATCATTCAGATCAAGCTGACCGCAGATGAACAGGCAGCGTTGAATAAGTCAGCAGCTGACGTAAAAGCGAGTATCGCGAAGCTCAGCATCTGATGCGACAAGTCGTTCAAAGGTCAAAAAGAAGTCCCGGTATTTGCGTATCGGGACTTCTCACTTTTGTAAAGCATCAGAAACAGCGGAAAATGGATGTTGCAATTGAATTTCTGATTCTCTATTCTTAGAAAGAGCAAAGATCAAACCTACCTAAATCACCGTGAAAACAATAACTTCTTGGAAGGAGGAGAACTTGAGACGAGCGACGATTTCTATTGCAGCCGCCGCACTCTTGGTCTTAATCCCACTTACCGCTGCATTCAGCGGTGGCTTTCAACTGAATGAACACGGGGCGAGAGCCATGGGTCAGGGCGGCGCATTTGCTGCCAGAGCTTCGGATCTATCAGCGATCTATTTCAATCCTGCCGGACTAGCGTACCAAAAGGGAACGCAGGTCTACGTCGGCGTGACGCTCATTATGCCGAAGACATCGTTCTTCGGCCCTGATCAGCTGAATACGAATCAGGAAACGCAGATGGTGAGCCAGGTCTTCAACCCGATCAACGTCTATGCGTCCTACCAGATTACGGACGACCTGGTTGCGGCGGTTGGCGTAAACAATCCATACGGTCTCGGCACGGAATGGCCGGCAAACTGGTCTGGCCGTTTCATCAGCACGAAGGTCAATCTCGAGACCTTCTTCTTCTCACCAACGCTTGCGTACAAGCTCAGTGATAAGTTCTCCATCGGTGTCGGGATGAACTACGCCACGGGCAAAGTGACGTTGAAGAGGGTTTTGAGCGATCCATTTGACCCCCACGCAAACGCCAACGTAGAAGCAACCGGCACGGGGATTGGATGGAACGTCGGGGCAATGTACAAAGCATCGAAGGATCTTTCGGTCGGTGTTTCGTATCGCAGCGAGGTCAAGATCGACGCTACAGGCACAGCTGCATTCGATCCTATGCGCAGTGTGTATCCTGCCGGCGACGTTTCGTCTTCATTGGCGTTACCTGCCACCGGCTTCCTTGGCATAGCCTACAGCCCAACCAAGGACCTCACGCTCGAGGCAGATTACCAGTACGTCGGATGGTCTTCTTATAAAGAGCTCGCTCTGACATTCAAGAAGGACAATTCAGTATCAGTCTCGCCAAAGAATTACGAAGACACCTACATCCTCCGGGTCGGCGGAGAGTATACAATGGGAGAATGGCAGGTGCGTGCAGGGTATATGTACGATCATAGCCCGGCGCCCACGAAGTATGTCGAGCCCCTCCTTCCTGACGCGACCAAAAACGACTTCAGTGTCGGTCTCGGTTACAACCTTACCAAGAACATCACGGTCGACCTCGCGTACATGTATATCAAGTTCGACCAGCGCAAGGCTGTTGGCACCGAAATCAACTTTGACGGAACCTATAATTCCACGGCGCACCTGTTCGCTGTGAACTTCGGATATTCATTCTGATCTGACATTCAAAGACAGACACTGCACGTAATTCAAGGAGCGAATATGAAATTGATGATGAAATTCTTTCTGATTGCGGCGGGGCTTGCGGCATTGAGCCTGATCGGTTGCAGCGACTCCGCACCGAACGGTCCAGTGGCGTCGCTGGGATCGGCAACGGTCAAGAAATATGTTGCTGTTGGCAACAGCCTCACAGCAGGGTACCAATCCGCCAGTCTGTACCAATCAGCCCAGATATACAGCTACCCGAACCTCATCGCCCAGCAGTTGACAAAGGCTGGCGCTTCAATCGGCAACTTCGAGCAGCCGTACTATTCCGATCCCGGAATTCCTGACGCCACAGGCAAGGCTTCGCGTTATGAGATCATCAGCCTCACCGGACCCGTCATCGGTCCAAAGGGACTGACTGCCGGCAGCCCGACGAACTCGGCTTTGACAAGACCGTTCGATAACCTTGGAATTCCCGGGATACCGCTTGCCGGATTCATGGATACCACAGGCACGTATCAGTCTCCGCCATTAGGCCGCGATGCAATTCTTCGTTGGACGAGCGGACCATTCCCAAAGAATGTCTACAAGCAAGCCGTGGCGCTTTCTCCTGACCTGATGACTTTCTGGCTTGGCGCCAATGATGTGCTCGGTTACGCGACGAGCGGCGGAGTCTCTCCTGCGGCCCCGACACCGAGCGCGACATTCACTGCGCTTTATACACAGGCATTGGGCAACATTCGTGCATCTCTTCCGAATGTGAAACTCGTTGTGGGAAACATTCCCGATGTTAAGGCGATTCCATTCTTCAATACTGTCGGCCCGAGGGTCGCGGCAAGTATCGGAGCGCTTGGACTGAAGCTGTATTATCAGAAAGCTGGCGAGTCGGGAGTGGCGACAGGGCAAACTTCACTGACCGAAGCTACTCCGCCGCTTCTCACATTGACCGGCATGACGTATGCTTCCTATCTTGGCCAGCCTACGGGCCTCTGGTACAGGGCAAACAAGTACCCTGCCCTCCCGGCAGGCATCGATACCACCAAGCCGTTCGGTTTTCATCCGCAGAATCCGTGGCCGAACGCCCTGGTGCTCGATGTGGACGAGCAGAACAACTGCGCGACGGCAACCAGCGCATTCAATGCCACAATTGCTACTGTGGCAGCCGCCAATGGAGCAGGTGTTGTTGATTTCTTCACTTTCTTCAACACTGTAGCCAAAAGCGGATTTGGCGTTGCCGGTGAAACGTACACAACGGCGTATGTTTCGGGCGCGTTGTTCAGCCTCGATGGCGTTCACCCGTCTTCGCGCGGGTACGGCATTGTGGCAAATGAGTACATCAAAATCATGAACTCGAAGTTCGGGATGACCATCCCGTTCGTGGATATTTCCCAGATCCCGGGTATTCCCGCCCCATTAGGAAAGATCTCCTCTCAGGACGGAATGCCAGTACTGCCGGTCGATGCATTCAAGGATTTCCAGAGGATGTTCGGGACGACGGATCTGCGGTAGAATTCTTACAGACAGTTGTCGAGTAATCAATGTGGTCGGAACGGCGTGCCGACCGACACAAGAAAGCCCGGGGCGAACAGCCTTCGGGCTTTTTTTTGTACTCGGGGAAAAGAAGTCTCCAGCGGCTATAGTGCAGGAGAGATTGAGTATTCGATGTGGTCGGAGCGGCGCTCCTGCCTTCCCTGATGGAACAGAGTGGCGGGCAGACTGACCGACAAGTGTGGGCTTCTAGCCGTGGTGATTCAGGTCGATCACGAGTTCAACTTCTGTTCCTTCCTTGGTGACCTTGAATGAAACTTTGTCCGCCAGGGAGCGCATCAGAAAAATCCCCCTCCCACTTGTCTTCAGGAGGTTCTTTTCTTCGAGCGGATCGGGGACTGATTCAGGTTTGAAGCCTTTCCCCTCGTCGCGCACGCGGAATACCAATTCGTTCTTTCGCAGTGTGCATGTCACATACACCATTTTTTTGGGATTGCTTTTATTCCCATGGAGAATCCCGTTGTTTACCGCTTCGGTGCCGGCGACCAGCAACCGGTAAAACGTTCCATCATCGAGGCGCGCTGCATCACTGATCTGTTGAAGGAAAGGTTCGACCTTTCGAATCTCTTTAGGATCTGCCGTGCACTCGAATGTAAACGTCTGCACACCAGGCCCCGGGCGTGGACCGACGATCGTGCGAGTTGTCTTTTGACGAGGTTTCTTTTTCATCAAAGTGAGTAATTGAGTTTCAACAAGAGATTCGGGATTGTTCGAACCAGTTGACCGTCCTGCCACTGTGTTTCATTCCATCCTTCAAACACCAACCGCTGGAATCCGGTTCCTTCCCATGTCAGGGCAACCGTCGGTCCGGAGGATTCAAGCTGATGAAGAAATATCCTCGTCCCGGTCTGATACTTGTACCGATCCTGACTGAAGTATCGAAAACCGACCCCCAGCGAGAGCCCGCCTGCTGCGGCGTAGGTGACGCGGGGCCAGTACGTCCGTTCAACGAAATAATCCTGCGGGCGTTCCTTGAACTCACTCCACATCAGAATCCCGCGTTCATAGACCCTTACTTCTCCTACGAAAGCGGCGCTCAGGAGTTGTGAAAGTCGAAAGGTCGTAGAGTCCAGCCAGGAGGCCTGCCGGAAGGAGAAGCTCCTCGTGAGCGCTCCCTGATCCTCGAAGTCATACACAGTATAGTTTCCGAGCACCTCGGCCTGATTTACGGTGCGAAACCCCTCAGCCGGGGCGTAGACGACGGTCGGTGAGAACCGAAGCACCCGATTCCAGTTGTTATTGGCGCTCTGGACACTTTTCAGATAGACCAGGTGACTCAGCGAAACATCAGCAACGAGGCTGAGACTGAGAGCACTGCTGAACTGATGAATTTCCTGTAATCCGATGGAAACGAGGAGTTCGTCGCGCTCATCGACATTTGTGCTATCCGGCGTGTCGTATCGTAAGATACTTGCTGATCCTGCAAAGTTCAACTGGTCAGATTCGGATAACAGTGTACGGACCTGCGATGAGAGACTGGTCCGCCGTGCGATGTTTTCCAGCCTTCGCTCCGAACGTTGCTGCCGTTCGAAAAGGGAAATCGGCACATCGCCCGACTCCGTGACCTGGTGCCTCTCTTCCCTTTCCCGATAGGCAAGGTTGACATCGAGGCCGAGCCAGTACACGGGCTGATACGAAGTCCCCGCCTCACCGTACAACTGTGTTTCCTGTATGCGTGTATCAAGGAGAGGGTTCGAGTTTCCCGCCATCACTTTGTACTGCAATCCGCGGTCGATGATGCGGGTCAGCATGCCGCCGCGAAAAACCAATTGCATCCTGTCCGAAGCATGATATTCGAGTTGGTCGGAAACCTCGTAGGACGCCGCGTCCCGCCTGAAGATGTTGTCGGAGGTTTGATAGACTCTCCTGACATCCAGATCGGCGGACGTGTAGAATTCCCTGCGCAGATGGTCGTACGTGAAGAGGATCAGGTTACGCCCTTCTGCGCCGAAATCCCTGACGAGCGATACATCGATGCTTGCCGATGCGGGGCGCCGCCGTGTGAGCAGCGACTGGGCCCACCGTCCCTTGAAAGAGCCGTGGAATTCTTCGAACCGGATCCCTTCGGCTTCGGCATTCGCCTGGTAGGAAAAGCCCCTGTCCAACTCGTCCTGCTGTGCGTCGATTTCGTATCCCGCCAATGCGCCGAACGAAACCCCGGACGACGGCGTCACCCTCATTCCAGCGAGGAACTGATGCTGCCCGAGCCGTGTCAGGTCGATAGCCCGATTGTCCGACAGGACCGACGACACCTGCTGCGCGCGCAGTTTCCAGCCTTCTGCGATCTCCGTACCGACGATGAGGCTGTCGCCATATTCGTTCTGATCCGATTGCTGGTCGGTTCGAATAAGCCGGGAGCGGAGCAGCTGGCGGAACTTGACGTCGACGCCGCTGAACTCGCGGTCGAAGAACAGGCTTCCGTTCCAGGTGTAGGTGTTCAAGACGCGATCGAAGCTCAGGGAGGAGATTCGCAAGCTATCCTGCTGGCGGGGAAGTGAAAAGCGGAGAGGCTCCTGTGCGGCGGCTGTTTGAAGCACCGACAGGAACAAAGCAGATGCCGCTGCAAGCCGCACGAAGCCGCGGAGGAGCGATGGAGATTTCTTCCGCCCGCCCGGTGCAGACCCCGAGTTCTTCCTTACATCCATAGGCGTTCGTGAAAGAGCCTGAGGAATCGATCCCTCTCAACCGTCAATGCAACGTGCACATTGCCGCGCTTAGCTGCGCGCCGTTCCTTGAAATCGGTCACCGTCATGCCGCGCGTGTATTCGCCCTTTGCCTCGACATCGACGTGCGTTCTTCGGGTCTTCACCAGTCCCGGGTGAGCCGCAACGGCCACCGCCATAGGATCGTGCAGATATCCGCCGTTGAATCCCTGCGTGTCGAGATGGTAGAGCATGTAGTCCCGCGTCATCTTCAGAATTGTCATTGCTACAGCGCTCGCGCGGCGGGCGGCGCGGTACTCCATTTCCTTCCGCATCAGAACAACCTGATGCGTGACATCGAGAGGGATCACCGTGACCGGTATGTCCGCGTTGAGGACCGCGTGGGCTGCCTCGGGATCGACATAGTAATTGAACTCCGCAACAGGGCCCGTATTGCCGGGAACCCGGAACGCCCCCCCCATTGTCACGATATGCCCCACTTTGCACACGATTCGCTTGTCAGATTTCAGAGCAAGGGCGAGGTTCGTTAGTGGCCCTATGGCGA
Source organism: Ignavibacteriales bacterium (assembly GCA_026390595.1). Lineage (NCBI taxonomy): Bacteria > Pseudomonadati > Ignavibacteriota > Ignavibacteria > Ignavibacteriales > Ignavibacteriales bacterium. The sequence continues at coordinate 12,050 of JAPLFQ010000017.1, read as the reverse complement.
CCATGGTTCCTTTGGATCCATATCGGTCGCAAAAGTCGAGTATGGTGTCGACGCCATTCCCCAACTTATATGGCTTCACCGGGGGAAGCGATTGCGAGACTCCGCCAAGGCCGTCAGATCCATGGACTTCCGAGGCGATCACAAGAGGCCGCCGCAGTGGGTGTTTTGCTCCCTGGGCAACGATCGGACGGTCTTTTGTATGCAAAAGATCGAGAACACGGTGAACGTTGCTTGTGCATTTGTGAACCTCGATGTTCCCTGCCACCGTCGTGATGGCTTTCACCGAAAGCTCGGGGGAGCGGAAAGCCAGGATGAGGGCGAGGGCGTCATCGACGCCGGTGTCTGTATCTATGAGGATGGGTTTGGGCATTGGGTCGTTCCCTGTTGTCGAAATAAATTTCGACTTACAAGACGTTAGCCTGTGATGATGTCCCGCCAGGTAGAGGCAGGCGAGAATCCAAAAGCGTTCTTTGCCTTCTCCGTGCTGATGAAGGAGAAGTTACCAGAGAGCGATGGAGAGATGGTCTTTGTTTCCGGAAAATACTCCGCCGCAAGTGACCGGCTTTCGATGTCCGTCCATGTCTCCGGAGCACAGATGAAAAACGCATCGTGAAGCGGAAGATCGGGCGCTTCAACGCATTGCCGGACCGCTCTGGCGACATCGTGTACGTGGATGTAGGCCCAGAGATTCTTTGACCACTTCTGATATTCGCTTCGCAGCTGTTTGTACATCGTGATCTCGTTTGCCTCCGGGACCCAGATCCATGGAGGTCTGAGACAGATCGTCTGCATTCCGGTACGTCTCGTGAAACCGAGGCAGAGCCCCTCGCATGTGACTTTGCTGAGGCCGTAAGCATCCTGCGGGCGGTTCGGATGGCGCTCATCGATCTGAAGATACTCCGGCCATATCCGCGAGGTGGAAAACGCAAATCCCAGTACAGACTCACTGGAAATGAAGATGACCTTTCGGATGCCGTTCGAGGCGCACGCCTCGAGGAGATTGAATGTGCCGAGAGCGTTGGTCCGGAAGACTCTTTCAGGAGGATCATTCAGGGGGTGAGGAATTCCTGCAAGGTGGACGACAGCATCGAATCCTCTCACGTGCTGCTTCACCATCGCTGCATTCAAGAGATCGACCGCGTGGAACGGGAGGTCAGTCCGATGAGGCTTTTTGAGATCAAGATTCTGGACTTGATGGGATGCGGCGAGTTCATCAACGACGTATCTTCCGACCAAGCCGCTGCCACCAGTTACGAGAATCTTCATGCTACGATCTCCACAGAGTCTCCCCGTGCGGGGATTGCGATGTTCCCGTACCCCGCCCCACTCAGCTGTTGAGAGAGTTGCTGCGCCTGCGCAAGCTCGCCGTGGACGATGAAGGTCTGCTTCACCCTGGACTTTTCCATGGTTTTGGCGTACCCGACGAGTTCGTCCTGACCGGCGTGAGCGGAAAACGAATTCAGGATTGCAACCTCAGCCTTCAGCGAATGAAGCTCACCGTAGATTCTCACCTGCGGCTGGCGTTCGACAATCCTGCGTCCGAGCGTATGCTCGGCCATGAAGCCAACCACAAGGATGGTGTTCTTCGGATCCGAGATATTATTCGCGAGATGGTGCAATATCCTACCCCCTTCGCACATCCCTGAGGAAGCGATGATCATACAAGGTTCATCGATGTCGTTCAGTTTCTTGGACTCCTCAACACTCCGGACGAACTTCAGCCGGCCGAATCCAAACGGATCCTCCTTCTGAACGATGTGCTGCATGGTCTCTTTGTCGAAGCATTCGGGATGCATCTTGAACACTTCGGTTGTATGGACAGACAGGGGACTGTCCACGAAAATCGGTATGGAAGGAAGTTTCCCGGCATCATTGAGAGTGAAAAGAACGTAGAGAAACTCCTGGGTCTTCCCGACGCTGAACGCGGGGACGATCAACTTCCCCCTCCGGTCGAGCGTCCTTTGGATTACCTCCATAAGGCGATGTTCCATTCCCACGATGGGTTCATGGATTCTTCCGCCGTAGGTGCTCTCTGAAATCCAGACATCCACGTCACCAATCGATTCTGGATCCTTCAGGATCGGCATGTTCCTGCGGCCCAAATCACCCGAAAAACCAATGACTTTGGTGCGTCCCCCCTCTTTTGCCTCGATGCGAGTGACCGCAGATCCGAGAACGTGACCGGCATCAGCGAACGAAACGGAGACTCCGTCTGCTACTTCGAAATTCTGTCCATAGCGCATCGACACCATCTGGTCAACGGTTTGCTCGACATCATCCGAAGTATACAGAGGTTCAATGAGAGGTTCGTTTCTCTTCTTGTGTTGCTTGTTGACGAACTCTACGTCACGTTCCTGCAGATATGCGCTGTCGAATAGCATGACATTGCTGAGATCGCGTGTCGCACTCGTCGCATAGATCGGCCCTTTGAAACCACTCCGCACGAGATTTGGAAGGTTTCCGGCGTGATCGATATGGGCATGAGAAAGGACGACCGCGTCGATGTCCGCAGGGTCAAACGGGAAGTTCTTGTTTCGCTCGAACGCCTCAGCCCGCCTGCCCTGGAAAAGGCCGCAATCGAGGAGGATCCGGCTGCCATTCACCGTGAGGAGGTGCATGGAGCCTGTAACAGTTTGGGCGGCGCCGAGGAATTGGAGTTTCATAGAGAAGTGTTGGTGTTATTTTCGCGTTGTGTTTTGTGCAAAAGTAGGTAGAAGTGATAAGAGAAGCAACGAATCGAAACGCGCGCGATTCTCAAATGAGAATCCCGTTCCGGCAAGCCGGAACGGGATTGGAAGCATGATGAAGTTGTGCTGTCACTTCAGCATGATCATCTTCTTGGCGCTCATGAACGTGCCCGAAATCAGTCGGTAGTAGTAAGCTCCGGATGCCAGCTTCCTGCCTGCATCGTCCATGCCGTCCCATACCACTGTGAAGCGACCACCTGCATGAACTCCGGAAGCCAGCGTTTTCACCTTCTCGCCGAGAGCATTGAACACCTGGACCTTCACGTCCACTCTTCCTGCGGCATCCCCAACTTCGTACGAGATGTTCGTGCGATCGTTGAACGGATTCGGGTAGTTCTGGAACAGGATGAACGACGTCGGGATCTCTCCTGCCACAGCTTTTCGGACCGACACTGTGCGGGCAAGCGCCTGATCGTAGATGGAAGCAACGTCTGTCTTGCTGACGATCATCTGAGCCGATTCGATAGCGCCAACGTCGCTGAGATTGATCGGGAGCCTGAACAACGGCCCGTCACCGGCAGGGATCGCTATGTTCTGCAAGTTGTACGCCACGATCCTCATCTCGTTGCCGCTTATATTGGTGTAGAACGAATCGACCCGGGCCCGATCGAAGACCACGTCTGGCCGTGCGATGTTCACGCCCGGCCGGAAGCGCACGATAAGCTGAACGCCCTTGACCGGTATCGCATTCGTCAGGTTGAACCGGACACCGTTCTCGTTGAGCACAAGTTCACCCTTCACGTCGTTCGACGAATCACCGGCTGCCAGCGCCACGTTCATCGGAAGGAGCGGATCCGTGTCCAACGTGACGATGGAAGTGTTGACCAACGATATCGTCAACAGGTAATTCTGCATTGCGACGATATCGACGACGTCGATCCGGCCGTTTCTGTTGAAGTCGGCTTTGATGGAATCGATCCCCGTCAGGATGATCTTGCCAAGGACATGATCGATGACCGTCGTCAGATCGGCGACGTCAACCATTGTGTTGCCGTTGACATCTCCGGTAAGGACTGTCGCCGTGGCTGCGAACCGCACCGTGCTCACGATCAGGTTCGGCGCAGTGGCGAGCACCGTGTAACGTCCCTCCTTGTTACCAAGCCGGAGCATCGCTGACGCCTGACCGTTCGCATCTGTCGTCGAATTGAAGACCCGCAGGCTCTGACCAACCGCCGACCGCGGAATGCTATCGAGCGCGAACTGCACGTTGACGCCTGCCACCGGATTTCCTCCGATGTCGACCGCTGTGACAACAAACGGAGCGGTCAGTTCTGCGAAGATGAATGCAGACTGCTCGCTGCCAGATGTCAGGACCAATGCTGCTGCAGCACCGGAACTTGCGTTGGCGGTGAACCGGACGACCGTTCCAGGCAGGGCAGACGTCGAAGCCATCACGCCGTATGCGCCTACCTTCGTTCCGAGTGTCAGAACTGTCGATGCCTGACCCTTCGCATCCGTCACTGAATTCAGCACGGTCAATCGTTGACCATTCGCACCGACTGGGCCGGCATCGAGCGTGAACTGAACCGCAACGCCCGCCACCGGATTGCCTCCCTGGTCGACCACACCCACAACGAGCGCACTGTCGAGCACGACACCGATCGGCTTGGACTGTCCATCGCCCGCGACGGCAAACATCGACCGAGCAGCACCCGCAACAGCCTGGAGCCTGAACTGGACCGGACTGCCCGAGAGCCCTGCGGCGGAGGCGGAGATTCTGTATGCCCCAACCTTGTCGCCGAGCTTCACAACCGCCGTTGCGCGCCCTGATGCATCTGTCGTTGCAACCGACGGGGTAATGAGCTGACCCGTCGCACCGGACGGCAGGCTGTCGACCGCGAACGTCACAGTCTGGCCCGGAACCGGATTACCGCTTGCGTTCAGCACCCTCACGACGATCGGGCTGGTCAACTGCGCCAGGATCTGGGCAGATTGAGCGTCACCCGACGTGTAAACCAGGTTCACAGCGCCAGTCGATGTGATCGCAGTCGCCCTGAAGACGATCGGGACGTGACCGCTGAGTGCCGCCGTAACCTTGTAGACGCCGGCGCGATCGCCAAACGTCAGCACCGCTGCAGCACGGCCTTGTGCATCCGTGACAGAATTCAGCACGTTGAGCCGCTGACCCGTTGCACCGTTCGGGATCGAATCGAGCGCAAACTGGACCTGGATTCCCGGAACCGGATTCTCACCCACGTCGACGACACGGACCACAAACGCACTGTCGAGCGTAGCGCCGATCTGTTTCATCTGGCTGTCACCCGTGACATACACCAGGGCAAGAGCTGCGCCGACCGTAGCGCGGACGTTGAAGTCGACGGGGCTGCCTTCGAGACCGGAAGACGTCGCAGCGATCCTGTAGACTCCGACCTTGCTGCCGAGTTTGACACTCGTCGCCGCACGGCCGGAAGCATCGGTCACAACCGTCTCTGGCGTCAGGAGCTGACCAACCGCACCGGCCGGTCCGCTGACGACTCCAAATGTAACCTTCTGACCAGCCTGCGGATTGCCGTTCGCATCCAGCACCGTTACCTCCAGCGGAGTTACAAGCTGAGTCAGGATCTGACCGGACTGGTTGTCGCCCGACTTGTAGATCATCGTCGCCAGATTCGACGACGAAACCGCCGTGGCTCTGAAGATCACTGAGCCGCTCGGCAGAGCCGGCGAAGAGGCCGTGACCCTGTAGGTACCGACCGCGTTGCCCAACGTTAGGAAGGCTGAAGCCTTACCGGTGGAGTCTGTCATGACTGTGATCGACGTGGATCCGTTGAACGATGCTCCGGACGCACCACTCGGTATGCTGTCGATCGTAAAGGTCACGAAGACACCAGCCAGCGGCCTGCCCGATGCATCGAGCACCAGTGTGCTGAACGGTTGCTGCAACCTGTTGCTCACGATGCCCTGCTGGTTGCTGCCAGCCACCTTGCTTGCGCTAACTCTGAACGTTGCCGGACTGCCAAGCAACGTCCCAGAAGTCGCAGAGACTGTGTAGAGCCCTATCCGAGATCCGAGCGTGAGTCGCACGGAGGCTTCACCGTCAGAATTTGTGACAGCGCTGGTGCTCGTCAGCATCTGACCCGTCGCAGAATCCGGGAAGCTTGTGAGTGCATAGTTCACCGTCACACCCGGCTTCACATTTCCAAACGTGTCGGTCACTGCAACGGCCAACGGTTCGGACAACGTGTTGGCAGCCAGACCCGTCTGGTTGTTGCCATCAGTCAGGACAAGATACGTCGGCCTGCCTGCAACAGCGGTCGCAGTGAAACTCACAGGACTTCCGTTCAGCGATCCGGACAAGGCAGTAACCACGTAGTCGCCGGCCTTCGTCCCAAGCGTCATCCTTGCCGTCGCCTGACCTTGCGCGTTCGTGAAGACAAGCGTATCAGACAAGGACGATCCGGTTGAACCAGCCGGCGCGCCTGCGACGACGAACCTGACCGGCTGGCCTGAGACTGGATTTCCAGCCGCGTCGGTAACTGTGACTGTGAGCGGGCTTGCCAATTGCGTGAACACTTCGGCGGCTTGCTTGTCGCCAGCGGTGTACGCCATCCGCGTTGCGACGCTGGTAGTGGCTGTCCCCGTGAAGCGAACCGGACTGCCGGAGAGACCAGCCGATGCAGCGCTGACCTGGTATGAACCAGCTCTGTCGCCAAGGACAAGGACAGCTGAGGCTATGCCTGCAGAATCGGTGACGGACTGGATGGAGGTCAGAGATTGACCGTTCGCGTTCGCCGGAGCAGACGTCAAGGTAAACTGAACTGTGACACCCGGCTTCACATTACCGAAGCTGTCCGTGACGCTTACCGCAAACGGTTGCGCCAGCGGCGTCCCCACCTGGCCAGCCTGGTTGTTTCCAGACGCCAGAAGCATGAAGATCGGCTTTCCGGCAATTGCCGTTGCAGATATCACCGGGGTTCCGGTCAAACCTGCAGAAGTCGCTGCGACCTGGTACGTTCCAACCTTGGTTCCCAGTGTCAGCAGGACTGAAGCGTGTCCCGTCGAATCTGTTACAGTCTGAGCAGACGACAACGCCTGACGTGCTGCATTCGACGGTGCCGACGTGATGCCGAACAGGACATTGACACCCTGTTTGGCGTTTCCAAACGTGTCGGTGACACTCACGACAAATCGCTGCGGCAGCGTCGACATCACTTCGCCGACCTGGTTGTTTCCGGCCGCGAGGAGCAGATAGACTCCCCTGCCGGCGACACCGGATGCGGTGAAGGTAATCGCGTTGAGCGATCCGGACGAGGCGGTTACAGTGTACGTTCCGACCTTCGTTCCCATAGTCAGGCTGGAAATTGCCTGACCCTGTGCGTTCGTGAAGACGACAGTGTCAGTCAGCGCCGTGCCGGTTGCGCCTGCGGGCACGCCTGCGAGCGAGAACCTGACCGGCTGACCGGCCACGGGGTTGCCGTCGCCGTCGAGCACCGTGACAACGAAAGGATTCACGAGTTGTGTGCCAACCGGAGCTGAGCCTCTGTCGCCAGCAGCCGAGACCAGCGCCACCGGTATGCCAGAAGCAGTTGCAGTCGCCCTGAAGAAGATCGGGCTTCCGCCCAATCCGGCAGATGTAGCCGATACACGGTACACGCCCCCCTTGTCACCGAGCGTCAGGGTAGATGAAGCGAACCCAATGTTATCGGTGAGGACGATCGTGCTGCTCAGTGATTGACCCGAGGCCGCATTCGGAATGCTGTCAATCGCGAACGTTACCGAGATGCCGCTCAGAGGCGCGCCGCTTGCATCGACGGCTCTGACCACGAACGGTTGCCCAAGCGCCGTCTTGATTGTGCCAGCCTGGTTTGCGCCAGTGAACTGGACCATAGACGGAGCACCCGCCGGTGTCGCGTTGGCGACGAAGAAGGCAGGGCTGCCGGTCAAGGAACCGGACGTGGCGGAGACGACATACTGGCCGGGCTTGTTTCCGAGCGTCAGTACCGTCAAGGCCTGACCGCTGGTTCCGGTCGCGACATTCGTCGCGTTCAGTGACTGACCAGACGCATTGAACGGTGTGGAGGTAATTGCGAAGCTGACAGGCGCCCCGCCCACCGAGTTGCCGTACGCGTCGGACACAGTGACAACCATCGGTAGACCCAGCGTTGAGCCGGCGACGTTCGTCTGGTTGTTGCCTGACACTAATGCCAGGCTCTTCGCCGGACCCGCGGTTGCATTGATGGTCATGAACCGAGGTGGGAGAGTTCCTGCCGTCACCGCTATCGTGTAGACTCCGGCTTTTGTTCCCGGCGTGTACCGAACGAATGATTGACCCTGAGCATCCGTCACAACGGTTGTGTCGATCGGATACTGGCCCGTGGCACCCGCCGGTATTCCGACGTTTGCGAAGCGGACATTGAGGCCATTGATCGGATTGCCAAAGGAGTCAGTTACCGCAACGAAGAACGTCTGGCCGAGCGGAGTCGCAACTTCGCCGCTCATAACAGTTCCAAGAGGCAGATTCGCGAACGCCGGTGCGCCGGCAACCGCCGTGGCACTGAATGTCTGCGGGCTGCCCGAGAGACTGCCGGACGTTGCTGTTATGCCGTATGAACCGGCTTTCGTACCGAGCTTCAATGTCGTTGAAGCCTGGCCGCTTGCGTTCGTGACCGCTGTAAGTACAGTGAGCGACGCCGTCGTATCGCCTGACGGTTTGCTGCCTATTGCGAAGTTGACCGTTGTACCGGCGAACGGATTACCGAACTGATCGAAGACCGTCACAACGAACGGATTCGCGAGCTGAGAACCCACAGTTGCGCTCTGACCATTGCCGGTCTTCAGGACGATCGACTGGGCTGCCGGCGGCAGGACACCTGAGGTAGCCGTCGCTGTAAAGACCCACGGGCTTCCCTGGAGTGCTCCCGAAATCCCATGCACTTCATAGACGCCGACGCTATCACCTAACGTGAGTGTCGTTTGCGCACGCCCCTGCGCGTTCGTCAGCATGAGCGTATCTGTGATTGCCTGACCGGATGCTCCCAATGGAGTCGTCGCGAGGACAAATCGCACACTGGCACCCTGAATAGGATTGCCAAACACATCAACTACCGTTACGACAAACGGTTGCGTCAGTGTCGTCTTCACGACCTGCGATTGACCGCTGCCGATCTGCGCGCCGAGAGCAAATGCGCTTCCGGTGACCGCTGTGGAATTAAAGGATATCGATGCGCCTGACAAAGCCGTCGAGGTAGCGACAACGGAATATGTGCCGGGCTTCGTGCCGAGTGTCAGTTTGGTTGATGCCTGACCACTCGCATTTGTTGTGATCGAAGCGACGCTGAGCGTCGCGCTCGTATCGCCAAGTGGTTTAGCCGAGATGGCAAAGTTCACTGTCGCTCCGGAGAACGGGGCGCCGAACTGGTTGAGGATGGTCACGACCATCGAATTCGCCAGTTGTCTTCCGAACGTATCAACTTGTGTGTTGCCGGTCGCTAAAATCATTGAAGTAGCCACTGGCGGTGCAACGACGCCGGTTGCCGTGGCCGTAAATGACGCCGGACTGCCCGACAGTCCAGCAGAGTTTGCTGTGACTGAATATGTTCCTGCCGCGCTGCCGAGGTGCAGCACAGTAGAGGCATGGCCGCTGGCATCAGTATTTGCGCTTGTAACTGTGAGACTCTGACCTGATGCACCACCTGGAGCGCTCGCGATCGCAAATGTGACAGGTGTATTGGCAATGACATTACCGTACCCGTCCGTAACGGTTACCACAAACGGGCTTGAAAGGTTGGAGTTTGGACTCCCGCTCTGGCTGCTTCCCGATGTAGCGGCGAGGTTTTGGGCCACCCATTCCAGAGCCGCGGGTCCGAGCGGATGCGTCGCATCAGACGCGGTCCACCTGCTAAAGGAGAGAATACCCGTCTTCGTGATTGTCTGAGCACCAGTGTTGACAGTGCCCCCCTGGCGACGCCAGTTTGCACCGTTGTCTGTGGAACGCCAGAGCTCGAGCGTGCTTTCGTCATACGTGCCAATTTCGTTGGCACGACTGTATGAAAACACCATTGTACCGTTGTAGCCGCCACCAGAAGAGGAGATGTCGAAATATCTCTTAATGGATGAGTTCGACGCGAATCCGGGTCCGCCCGGCAGCGCCGTACCTGATACTCTTCTTATTGTGGTATTGCCCGGAGATGTCCCTGTGTACGAAAGAGTGAGACCAATGTCTCCGAAGTTTGATGACGACAACGAAGTGAGATCTACTGTTTTTTGGATACTGCCGCTGAAGTATCCTTGTTCGACGAGCGTTCCAGCGAGCACCATTGGTGCCGTGGCCGGGTCCGCATATCCAGTTGTTCCTGACGCAATTGTGAAAGTTCCGTTAACTTGCGGTGAGCCTGCATTGAACGACTTCGTGCCTGTTCCTGAGTACTTGAGATCCTGATATGTCATCGGTGGAATCGACTGACTCGAACCAAAGAATTCATAGACGCCGCCATTGACTGATGGAAGCCCAATCGCCTGATTCTTAACTCTGATTGATCCCGTATTTGTGATGGATCCTGTTGCCGATTTCTTCAGGTCACCACTCGCTCGGGCCTCGCTGGCAATCGTCACCAGCCAGAGAAAGAGCAAGAACGCGACTTTCCATGGCGATTTACGCAACCGCCACCGGTTGAGCCGGCGTATGAACTGGGTTTTCGCTTTCGCGCCCATGATAGTACCCTTCGGTTTCTTGGATCCACGCACCCTGCGTAACAGCCCGTTGTCGTCAGCCCTGGTCATGAGAGTTGACCCCTGCTTCCGGACATCCGGGATGGAGCGGAGAGGCTGAGACTTGTCAGCGCCTTCGCCCTTGGCAAAGCGATAATATGTGGATCTTGGACTCATGAACTATGTCGTTCCGGAACTATGAGATATACAGTTGAAGAAATGATTCTACCAATTACAGCTTTCTGCATTTGAAATTGACTACGGTGTTTCCGACATCCTCTTGCATCGAATGGATCGACAGCGACGACAGGCGACGCACATCTGAAGTAATTGCGCCAACGTGTCGATCCCGGCAGCGGTCCTCTGGCTATACCGGCCACACGAACGCGCGGAGTACACCCCAACGCTGAATTCCGTGTTTTCGATATGTTCTTCATGCCACCCTCAGAGGTTTGCTTCATCGCACTGCCTCCTCTTTGAATTCCCGAGTTTCACACACCCGGAGTGCCCGCCTTGATCACTGGTTTCCACCAGACGGGCAGGTTCTATACAAGAATACCTGGAAGTCCACATCATCTCCTTTTTCGCTCCATTGTATTTCAGATTCTTCGCTCCGCTCAGAATGACAGCTGTTCCGATGAAGGGAGAGAAGGCAAGAAGGAGCCCTGCAGAAACAGCAGGTAAAGGACTTGCCTTCTCTCGACGCCCATCGGCGGTACGACCGGCCGGTACAACTGCCGTTCGTCCTTCAAGTAAAATCTGAAGAAATGGCCTGAGCAGGACCATCCTTCCCTTGCTTGATTCGAACAGGAACTCGCTTCGCCACAACAAGTCATCGCGAAGTTTCCCATGCAAGTGCAGTCCAATCCGGTCCCGAAGAGAGCCATCCGAACGAGAAGGAGTTAACTCATTCAGCTGGCGCTTCCGCGCATACCGTTTCGGCCTTCGGATGGAGTATAGAAGAGGTGATCCCCTTCCTTCATCCGGTGACGGCGTTGACGCAGTCATATCATAGAGCCGACACCGCCACATACACATTGATATGGTTCTTCCTGTTCATTGTTTGGGACCTCTATGTCTTCTGTTTCGGGTGCGATTGCGCGCACTCCGTCTATGGAATCGCACTTCGGAGCATCGACTTAATAACCGCCAACTGAGCGCCGGGCAGCAAGCCGTGAAATCGTCGTGTGATGGAGGGTCACCGTGAGCGCGCGCTATAAACTCGCTTGCCCGCGAACCGCTCAGAGCCGCAGTTCCGTCGCGGGGGAGCAAAGGTCCCCAGCGATGCGCAGGTTGAGCATTCCTCTTATATAGAGTTGGTGACTGTACCATCACTTTCCTTATTTTCCACAATCCGACGATTTGCGTTTGCCTGCTCGCCTGATGAGCGGAGATAGTTCTCTCCCGCATTCACAGACTTGCATTCGCCCGGATGCCTGGCAATCGTCTGGCGCCGACAGATTACACTACACCAGCACCGTCGAGATGCGATGACTCCGAAACGACTTCAGGTTGCTTTACAGACCGACGGTGATGGTACCGTTGTTGGTCACGGCGCCATCGACGTTGAAGTCAACATTTACGTTAAGCGCTGTCGAACCGGTTCCCGCTGCGAGCAGCAGGCTTGTCTCCACCGGCACCGTCATGCTTCCCGTG
>JAPLFQ010000016.1 GCA_026390595.1 Ignavibacteriales bacterium | reverse complement strand
TCCTGCGTCAGAGAAAAATCACCCTGGAAGGTACTACCAACTTCAAATCGATTACAACGGAAAATTCGTCTAACGAATAAATGTCAAAGAACTTACACGCTTACTTCCTGCCCTTAATTGGACAGTAGTGATTGTCGATTGACAACTATCCATTCATCATTGGCAATTCTAAAACCCCCTCCTTTTGAACAAAAAAAGACCCCGTTGCCTGGTGGGAGTTTGTGGCAACGGGGCAAGTTCATAGAGGAAGTGAGTCCGACAATCAGATTGCTTGACAACTGACGGCCGGATGTCCCTTCCCGTTTCGGGGAGTGGGACAGAGCGGGAAACGGGACTCGAACCCGCGACATCAACCTTGGCAAGGTTGCGCTCTACCAACTGAGCTATTCCCGCAATGGGTGACTGAAATATATCAAAAATCTTCCGTCCAGGCAAGGAATTTGTTCCCGTCACCCTGCGGTCCCCTGTCAATCGGGGCACCAAAAATATAGACTCCCCACCTCAGAAAGTCAAGCGCGAAGTTGAAACGCCACTTCTTTTTTCTCTGAGCACGATTTGTACCACACACGATTCAGTGGATCAAATCGCTGTATGACCCGCCCAGCAGCATCTTCTGATCGATGTCAAACTCGCCCATCAGGAACTGCATCAGTTTTTCTGCCTGTCTCTTTCCACGTCTTACGACGACTTCAAACTCTATGAACGTTCCGAGATGATTCACTGAGTCGACGTGGATGCGGGCATTCCTGTAAAGGAAGAGAGCCCGCTTCTTTTTCACGATAGCCAGAACGCCCAGAAGAGACTGAAATAGCAGCTTCACAGGTCGGGGATCTTGGACGGGAATAATCGTATAGTCCGAGTAGCGGGTGCTTCGGGCGTTTGGGCGCCGGTAGTAGATGAGCTCGAACTTTTTGCCGTTGATCTCCCGAAGCTTTAACCTGCCGGAGTGCACCTTGAAATAGGTATCGGTCTGAGAGAGCGTCCCTTTCGCTGACGAGCCAATCTTGCGTGCGATCCGTTTCGCCCGGGCCGGGGATGAATACCTGCTTTTAATTTCAAGATTCCTTGGCATGGTGCGGATGGGTGAGAACAGGCGAAGTAGTTAGACGGTATTTGGTGTCTGAGGTTTCCACAACGAGATCATGAAGGGCTGAACCTCTTAGCGGCTTATTTCAAGGATCTTGTATTTCAGTTCTCCCGCCGGCACTTTGATAGTCACGATGTCTCCCCTCGTCTTTCCCATCAATCCCGCGCCAAATGGAGAAGTCATCGAGATTTTATTCTTCTCGAAATCCGCCTCTTCGGGGGAGACCAGGCGATATTCGATTGTCTCTCCAGTTTTCATGTCCTCGAGCCGGACAACTGAGAGGATATACACCTTGTCATTCGGCAGCTGGGAGCTGTCCAGAATTCGGGCATGAATCAGGGTATCCTCGAGCTTTGCGATGCGTATCTCCAGGTGCTCTTGCGCCTCTTTTGCTGCATCGTATTCAGCGTTTTCGCTGAGATCTCCGTATGACCGGGCCTCCGCGATCTTCTGCGCGATGTCTTTTCTGCCATGGATCTTCAACTCCCGAAGATCCGCTTCGAGCTCCACGAATCGTTCGCGCGTCAGATACACCGTACCGTTACTTTTATCTCCCATCATTCCTCCACCAGAGCCCTGATGCTTGGTAACTACCTTTATTTCGAGAAGGCAAAAAGAAAAGCCATCATCTCTGATTGTGAGATGGTGGCTCCGCTTACTCCGAGGGTAAGCTATCGCAAAAAACGGAAAGACGCAACAAAAAAGTGCTGGAGAGTGAGGTTCCTGCCATTACCCAACCTTAATGACACAGTCAATGAGGATTGGGTTCCCCAGCGTCCGCCTCCCCGCTCTCATACTATGTCTTCTGGAGCATTCCGGATCGATCCCCAACGAGCCCGTTCGACAATTCCGAATTCATGCTGAACGAAGCCGGCCTCGCGGTCTGAGGGTCCATCGCCAAGCACAAGTCATTGATCCTCAGGTCACGAAGCACGTGAGCGCTGACGCCGCTACCACAGCGGTTATCCAAACAACGGGGCTTTTCGTTCGCCTCAATCGTTCTTCTACTTCGTTTTCTCTTCCGGATTGGCCTCTCGTAACACACTGCCGACCGAACCGCGATCGACTTTCACCTTCACGTTGTCCGCGATCTGTACGAGGACGACCTTCTCTTCAATTCCCACGACAGTCCCATAGATTCCCCCAGCTGTGAGAATCTTGTCGCCTTTCTCCATTGCGTCGAGCATCTTCTGACGCTCTTTCTGCCGCTTCTGCTGTGGTCGAATGATCATGAAATAGAAGATGACGAAGATCAGACCGAACATAACTACCGTTCCGATCATTCCTCCGCCGTCCGGCGTTGCCTGTGCGAGAATTGGATGAAATTGCAAGATAGCCTCCATGTCTACGTGTTATGATATATGAGGAGTTTTGAGTGATGAGTTTCCAGTTGAGAGTATCCAGTTATAGGTTTCAAGTCTCGGGGTTTCCGGTTCACAGTCGATGGTTCGCTTCTCGGTCACGCGTCGTCGGCTCACGTTGAGACAATTCGATCCTCCGAACGCAGTTGGTTGACCATAGTTGTGCGCCATTCCTCGAATCGGTGTTCGCTGATAGCCCTCCTCATCTGACCCATCAGCCAGAGGTAGAACGAGAGATTATGGATTGTCGCAAGCTGGAGTCCAAGAATCTCCTTCACCTGAAACAGGTGGCGCAAGTATGCCCTGCTGAAATTGCTGCATGTGTAACATCCACACTCTGGATCCGGAGGTGAAAAATCGGTCTTGTATTGCGCGTTGCGCAAGTTCATCGAACCGGTGCGTGTGAAAAGGTTCGCGTTTCGTCCATTTCTCGTTGGCAGCACGCAATCGAACATGTCAACTCCCCGCGCCACGGACTCTATCAGGTTCATGGGAGTGCCGACTCCCATGAGATACCGGGGCTTGTCCGAGGGCAACATCGGCGTGCACACCTCGAGAATTGAGTACATGACCTCTGCAGGTTCGCCGACAGCAAGACCACCGATTGCATACCCGTCAAAACCGATCCTGACGAGTTGCCGAGCGCTTTGCTGTCTGATTTCTGGATAGATGCTCCCCTGCACGATTCCAAACAGCGCCTGGGAAAAACCGTAAAGCCCTTTGTGAGTCTCAAAAGCGTGCCTGCATCGCTCGGCCCACCTCAGTGTCAACGCGTTCGAACGTCTCGCATACTCCGGGTCACATGGATAAGGGGCACACTCATCCAAAACCATCATGATGTCTGAGCCCAGCTGCCTCTGGATCTGCACAGCAGATTCCGGAGTGAACGTATGCAATGAACCGTCCAGATGCGACTTGAACGTCACACCTTCCTCTTCGATTTCCCGGAGATGGTTCAGGCTGAAAACCTGATAACCGCCGCTGTCGGTGAGGATCGGTTTGTTCCATCCGATGAACTTGTGCAGTCCACCGGACGCCTGGATGACCTCTGTTCCCGGCCTGAGATACAGATGGTACGTGTTTCCTAAAATAATCTGGGCGCCAACCTCGGTGAGCTCGCGCTGCTCAATAGCCTTGACGCTCCCCTGCGTCCCTACAGGCATGAACATTGGCGTCTCGACGACCCCGTGAGCCGTTTCCAGCACTCCAGCTCTGGCATTCCCATCTGATGTCAACAGTTCAAACTTCAATTGGCCCCGAGCTGCATCTCCACCGCATAAGAACAAAAAACCGCCGGAACAAAAATCGAGCGGCGGGATTGACTTCTTCGTGTTTCAATATAGCTAGAAAAGAGGCACGTGTCAACTCTCCGGGGAATTCTCATCTTTTTGAAAATAATGACGCCTCAAGAAGGAAGCAGCGACAAAGAGAAGAGCTCCTCCGATGTCGGCAACAACATTATAGAAATCGGCTTCGCGCCCCGACACAAAATTACGGTGGTACTCATCCAGAATGCCGAAAACCACACAAAACGAAAACGACCCGAGATATGCACCATTTCTCATCAATTCGAAGTTGGGCTGGAAATAGAACGCACGCCATGTCAGGAAACAGAGGACAAAGAAGAGGAAGGCATGGATGATCTTTGCCACACCCGGCGTCATATGAAACCACAGAAGACTGGCGGGGATGTCAGAGAGGAAATAGATGGCGATTGCCCATACGATGAGTGGGATCAGGTATTTGAAGAGGTTTTTCAACCACCTTCTATTCTTCGAAACGCAGTCGGGAGCTGATCGATCAGGTCCTGGGCAATAACGCTGCGTTCTCCATGAATCTCTTTGGCGATGTCACCTGACATACCGTGCAGATAGACTCCTGAGAATGCGGCGGCCTCTTCGGCAGCCCCCTGAGCCCACAGGGATGCTATGATTCCTGTAAGAACATCCCCCGCACCAACGGTCGCCATGCCCGGATTGCCGGTCGAGTTCAGAAACACTGTTCCCTCGCGTGTTCCGATGGCGGTAGGTCCGCCTTTGAGAACAAGCGTCACTTTTCCCATCACACCCCCCCACCGTGCGAAATCGATCTTATTGCCATCGATTTCCTTCGCCGACGCACCGATAATCCGAGCGTATTCTCCCGAGTGCGGAGTGAGGATGATCCTGCTTTTCAGCCGGGCGATCTTGCGCAGGCCGATGTCTCCAATGACCCGGAGAGCATCTGCATCGACAACGACGTTTCCCTGGTATTTCTCAAGAATCATACGAACGAGCTGCTGAGTCTCCGCATTCGTCGAGAGCCCGGGGCCTACAACGACAACATCCGCCCAACTTAGTTTCTCTAAGATTTCGTCGAACGCGGCCCTGGCTAGAGTGCCTTCGCTCGTCGAAGGGAGCGGCTTGACGATGGCTTCGGTGAGTCGCCGTGCCAGGATCGGATACACAGCTTCCGGGGTCCCGAGCATTACTGCGCCTGCACCGGAGCGCAAAACAGCCATCGAACTGAGATATGCCGCACCCGTGAAGCCTCTCGATCCTGCGAGAACGAATACCTTTCCCGCCGAGTATTTGTGAGCCGTCGACGATCTCCGCGGCAAGGCAGTACGGACGTCTTCTGCCTCGGTCTGAAATGTCTTGAGTCTTTTCGAATCGCTGACAGCCCTTGGTATTCCGATATCCACGACGCTGAGCTGTCCGACGTGGTCCTGCCCATCGCTGCACAGAAGTCCCGTTTTCTTCAATCCAAACGTCGCCGTGTGAAGAGCCCGGACGGCCAGCTTCTCCACCTTCCCCGTCGTCCCATCGACGCCGGACGGAATATCAACGGAGAGGATTGGCACGCCGAGTCCGTTTATCCACTCAATTGCGGATGCGTAGGGCTGGATAACTTCCCCTGAAAACCCTGTGCCGAATATGGCGTCGACTATTAGTGCGGGCTTTGGGAGTTTGCCGAGGAGAGGGCGTGAATACGATTTGAAGAATAGGGAATGTGTTGACGCGCGGCGAACCTGATCCAGGATCCTGAAGTTCGTCAGTGCATCCCCGGAAAGTTGACGGGGAGAAACCATCAGGATGATCGTGATGCGGGCGCCGGTAATGAGGAGATGACGAGCGGCGACAAAACCGTCTCCTCCGTTGTTCCCCTTGCCGCAAAACACGAGGATTTCTTTTCCATGCAGAGGACCGAAGTAACGCTGGGCAATTTCAGCCACACCGCGGCCCGCGTGTTCCATCAACAACAGACCGGGAATTCCAAACTTGCGGATGGCGCTTTCATCGCACCACCTCATTTCCTTCGCCGATACAATCGTTCGCATGGTTTGATCGTCAGATCTTGAAGAAACCCCTTGTAATCTCAACGAGAAGTGAGGGGTAAACACCGAGGGCCAGCACCATGAGCGCCGCAAAAGCGACAGCTATGAATGCAACAAGCGGAATCTGGTCGTCGGTGTCTGCGTCGCCTTCGCGGAAGTACATTACGACGACAAGTCGCAGATAGTAGTAAACGGAAATCAGGCTTGTCATGACACCGACGATCGCAAGCCAGGTCAGATCCGCTCTGACAGCCGCAAGGAACACATAGTACTTCCCGAAGAACCCTGCGAACGGCGGAATCCCCGCCAACGAGAACATGAACACCGCCATAAGCGCCGCGACGCCAGGACGTCGTGCGCTGAGGCCGGCATAATCATCAAACGTGAGTCGCTTGTCATCCTTCTGCTCAACCCACGAGACAATGCCAAACGCGCCTATATTCATGAAAGCATAGGCCATCAAGTAGAAGAGAATACCAGTCTGGCCTTCATTGTTCGCAGCGGCGATACCACTCAGCATATAGCCGGCATGCGCGATGCTCGAATATGCAAGCATTCGCTTCACGTTCGTCTGCGCGACCGCCGAAATGTTGCCTATGATCATTGATGCCGCAGCGATCATCGCAATGACCTGGCTGAGGCTCGTCCCTGCGATTTCGAAAATCCGCACAAAGACAAGCAGGAACGTCGCGAACGCGGCCGCTTTTGCCCCCGTGGACATGAAGCCGGTCACCGGTGTGGGGGCTCCTTCGTACACATCAGGGGCCCACATGTGAAATGGCACAGCTGCAACCTTGAAGGAGAAGGCGACAACGAGCAGGCCGGCCCCAATAACAAAGAGCGGATTGTGCGATATCTGCGGCACGGCTGCCTTGATCTGCAACAAGTCAGTCGTGCCTGCGACACCATAGATGAGAGCGATGCCGTAGAGCAGGAAGCCGGTAGCGAACGCACCGAGAAGAAAGTACTTCAGGGCGGATTCATTCGCCTTCTGCTTCTTACGCAAGAACCCCGCAAGAACATACAGAGGGACGGACATCAGCTCGATGCCAAGGAAAATGGTGATGAGGTTCAATGCGCCGGCCATCAGCATCATACCAGTCGTGGCAAACATGACGAGGATGTAGAACTCGCCCCGATGATACTCCATCCTCTCGAGGTACCCCCGTGCCAGGATAATCGTGAGAAGTGCGGAGGACAGAAAGATGATATTGCAGTATCCGGCAAATCCCCCCTGAAACAACATCCCGCCAAACACCGGCATGCCTTCTCCAAGATGAAAGAAGGAGAGCACAAGAGAAACCGCCACGCCGATGAGGCTCATCCAATACGAGGAAACCGGCTTGTCCTTCCCCAGTCCTTCGACGATGAGTGTCAGCAACGCGAAACTCACCAGTGCTATCAGTGGCGAGCTGTTGTAGAAGTCATTGAACGAGATGTCCATAGTACAATCGAATGTGAAGGAGAACAAAGTGCGAGTCAGAATCGGATCTCTTTGTCCCGCGAGCACGCGCCGCAGGACCAAATCTCAAAACAGCAGGTACCAAACAATGATGAAGATAGGTAGCAATACGGGAACGCTGTATTTCCAGACATATTCAAAAAAGGAGGGCGATTTGACGCCGGCCTGATCCGCAATCGATTTCACCATGAAATTCGGACCGTTGCCTATATACGTCATCGCGCCAAAGAACACTGCTCCGAGCGAAATCGCCTGCACATATCTCCAGGAATCGTTTGTCACCGCCATTGCCCCGGGGGAAAGAGGGTTCGTCAGGCCAGCCGCGCTTGCTTGAATACTTCCAAGGAGCACGTGCATGTGTGCCGCGTTATCGATGCTCGCGCCGTGCAAACCGAATGCCGCGCTCAGGAAACTCAAATACGTCGGTGCGTTGTCGAGCACGCTCGAGAGAACGCCTGTGGTGAAGAAGAACTGCCCGGGAGTCTTGATGCCCAGAACGGCAGCGTGCATCTCCAGCCAGTCGAGCGCGGGAATCATCGTGGCAAATATCCCCAGGAACAGCACTGCCACTTCCTTCAGCGGAAGAAAATTAAATTCATTTCTTCCGTGCACTTCTTTTCTCGTCGTGTAGTACGACCCCATCGCAGCGCTCCACATAATCACCTCACGGAGCATCAGGGGACGCTCAACGAACACGGCGGCAATTATCGTTGCAAGAAACCACACATTGTGCAGTCCGGAAATCCTGACTTCCTCCGGCCGTATTGCCTCTTCCTGTTTCTTGTGAGACACTCTCCGAAAATGGAACCGATCGACGGCGTAGAAAAGAACCAGCAAGAGTCCAAGAACCAACGCCCACGCAAACCATGCCTTCGTCACCACCCAGAAGAATGGCACGCCTTTCAGGAATCCCAGGAAGAGAGGTGGATCGCCTATCGGCGTAAGTGCGCCGCCGATATTGCTGACGATAAAGATGAAAAAGACCACATGGTATCCCTTGATCCGGAACTTGTTGCTCCTCAGGTAAGGCCGAACCAGGAGCATCGACGCCCCCGTCGTGCCCAGCACGTTCGAAAGTACAGCCCCCGCACCGAGGAGCACAACATTCTCCCAGGGAGCTGCTTTTCCGCGGAGGTTGAAATGAATCCCGCCCGCCACCACAAACAACGAACCGATGAGCGAAATGAAGCTGACGTAGTCGTAGAGTGTCAGCACAATGCGGGAGACATTTGAAAGTGGATATACGTAATACCCGACCACAACGGCCCCCAGCACAGCGGAAACCGCCGGATAGTGGTGTTCCCACCACGACTTGTTAACGAAAGGACCTGTCGCTATCGCAAGAAGTAAAAGAACAAATGGCGTAACAAGCCAAACCGGTACAGCCGAGACAACTGAAGATTCCAGCACATGTTCGAAGTAATTGAAGAACAGAACCGCAATTGCCGCCAATGCTACGATTGTGCCAATCTGCCGGGTCCGGGGTTTGTGCATTGGGTGAGTAAGACCTCATCATCCCGGCTATTGACCCGCGGGGCGTGTGACCGCAGGGATCTCGGCAGTGCGGATCAGACCGCCCGCACGGACGGACTCAAGGCCGTAAACCAGCTGCTTCGCAGCCGGAGCCGACTTGCTCAAAAATGTTCCTGGATAGACCCCGATCCAGACAATGAATACCAGTAGAGCCACGAGCGATACAACTTCTTTCGCATTCAGGTCGGTGAGATGGTGACCGCCATACAGTCCCCCCTCCCTCACCTTGCCGAAGATCACTCGCTGATAGGCCCAAAGCAGATAGACGGCCGCAAGAATGACTCCCGACGACGCGAAAATTGCATAGGCATGCGATCCGAGAAACGTCGATTTGAAACTGCCAAGGAGAATGAGGAACTCGCCTACGAATCCGTTCAGACCGGGCAAGCCGATAGAAGAAAGCGAGACGATCATAAAGATCGTGGAGAACACAGGCATCACCTTGGCCACACCTCCGAAATCGGCAATCATCCGAGTGTGCGCCCGATCGTAGAGCATGCCGACGATCAAGAAGAGCGCCCCCGTTGACAGACCATGATTAATCATCTGTATGACTGCCCCCTGCATACCTTCCTCAGTCATCGCAAAAATGCCGAGGACAACAAACCCAAGATGCGAGACCGAAGAATAGGCGACGAGTTTCTTCAGGTCGGTCTGGACCATTGCCACGAGTGCCCCGTAAACGATACCAATGACCGACAAAACTCCAAGCAATGGAACGAACTTGAAGGCGGCGTGCGGGAATAGCGGTAGGCAGAATCGGATCAGTCCGTAGGTCCCCATCTTCAGCAACACGCCGGCAAGGAGCACGCTTCCCGCCGTGGGAGCCTGAACGTGAGCATCAGGGAGCCACGTATGGAACGGGAACAACGGGACTTTTATTGCAAAGCTCAGCGTGAAGGCAAGGAACATCCAGGTCTGCAGTGTCAGGGCCATGCGGGGAGCAACTCCATACAGCTGCACGAGGTTAGTCGTGAAATAGCCACCCGGCAGCGTGGAGGCGTACACACCGAGGGCAATAATCGCGACGAGCATCAGGAGACTGCCGAAGAGCGTGAACAGGAAGAACTTGATTGCTGCATACACCCTGTCCTGCCCTCCCCAGATCCCGATAATGAAGTACATCGGGATGAGCATAGCCTCCCAGAAGATGTAGAAGAGGAAGAGATCCAGGGATGCGAATACACCGATCATGCCGACTTCGAGCAGGAGAATCATCATCGTATATTCGCGCAGACGCTTCTGAATTGAGTTCCACGTTCCCAGCAACGCAAGCGGAGTGAGGAATGTGGTGAGCACAATCAGAAGCAGCGAAATGCCGTCGATACCGATGTAGTAGCTGATGTTCAGTCCGGCTATCCAGACCGCATACTCCCGAAACTGAAAACCTCCTGCGGCCGAGTCGTATCCGAAATAGAGGAAGAGCGAGACCCCGAACGTTACGACCGTCGTCAGAAACCCGACAACCTTGAGCGCCTGCGCATTCTCTCTGTTGACGAAGAACAGAGCCAGAACGCCCAGAATCGGAAAGAAGATGGTAAGCGTCAGAAGATGTTGATAAACCATGGAATACTCTTCACCAGCTAGTCTATTTGAGGATCAACCACATGAGTACGAGCACAATACCGCCTACAAAAACCGTCGCATACTGCTGGGCAACTCCTGTTTGGATGCGCCTGACTCCCTGGGCAAGCATTGCTATCAGCCGTGCTGATCCGTCGACAATCCCGTCAATCACCCTGACATCGATTCCCTTCCAAAGGAACCCTTCGGAGACTTTCACGGTCGGACTCACGATGAGAGCATCGTATGCTTCATCGATGTAGTATTTGTTGAAGAGCCATTTATATGCAAGCGCATACTTTGCCTTCCACTCGTCTGCGAGTTCCGGCCTGCGGAGATAGACTGTCCGTGCGGCATAGATGCCGGCTGCTGCAACGCCAACAGAGAGCACCATGAGCAGGTATTCGGTTATCTCGAGAGGATGCGTACTCATTCTCAACCTGTCGTATGCCGGTGCGAATACCGGCTCCAGCCAGTGCTCAAGCGCATTTCCCCCGAGAAGACTTTCAGGGATACCAACGAACCCTCCAACGATCGAGAGAAACGCCAGAATGATAAGCGGCACAGTCATGGTCTTCGGGGCTTCATGCGGGTGGACATCAGATCCGTATCGTTTCTCCCCCTCGAATGTCAGGCTTACAAGTCTGAACATGTAAAACGCCGTCATCGCAGCCCCGAGTACACCCATCACCCACAAGAGAATTGAACCGTGTTCGCTGCTGAAGGCTTTCCAGAGGATCTCGTCCTTGCTGAAGAATCCGGCGAACGGCGGAATTCCCGCGATCGCAATCGCTCCGATGAGGAAGGTCTTATAGGTGGTCGGCATATGATGCTTGAGGCCGCCCATTTTTTGTATATCCTGCTCATCATGCATGGCATGGATTACCGCTCCCGAACCGAGGAAGAGGAGCGCTTTGAAAAACGCATGCGTCAGCACGTGAAAGATGCCGGCAGAGAAAGCTGCTACGCCCATACCCAGAAACATATAGCCGAGTTGGCTTACCGTCGAGTACGCGAGTACTTTCTTGATGTCATTCTGCACCAGACCGATGGTCGCTGCCATCAGCGCGGTCAGCGCTCCGACGATCGCCATGACCTGCATTGCCCCAGGGGCAAGAGCATACAACAAGGAGCATCGCGCAACCATATAGACACCTGCCGTCACCATCGTGGCAGCGTGGATCAGCGCACTCACGGGAGTCGGGCCGGCCATGGCATCGGGCAGCCAGACAAAGAGTGGAATCTGTGCGGACTTACCGGTAGCCCCGAGAAACAGCAGCAGGGCGATCCACAGCAGGGCGCTATTCCCTTCGCTCAGGATAGCCGCTCTACCAAAGACGGCGTCGAAATTCAGGCTCCCAAAATTCACGAAGATCAGAAACATCGCCAGGAGAAAACCGAAATCCCCAATCCGGTTGACGACAAATGCCTTCTTGGCGGCATCAGCCGTCGTGGCCGTCCCGGGCTTGTAGCCGCCCGTCTCGAATTTACGATCATGCCAGAACCCGATGAGCAAATACGAGCACAGTCCAACCCCCTCCCATCCGAGAAACATCAGGAGGAAATTGTCTGCCAGCACCAGATTCAGCATCGCGAAAATGAAAAGATTCAGGTAGGCGAAAAATCTCCAGTATCCCGGATCTCCGTGCATGTATCCGATCGAATAGACGTGAATCAGAAAACCCACGCCCGTGATGATCATCGTCATCAGGATGGAGAGCTGATCGACCTGATACGCGACAGGAACCGAGAACGAAGACGCAGTTCCTGTAAACGTCGAGATCCACGTAAACAACTCAACGACGTGCTTTCTCTCTTCTGCGTGCATCCCCAGCATGGTCGCAAACAGACCCACAGCGAAGAGGAAGGAAAGTCCTACCGACCCGCTGCCGATAATTCCGAGAAGCTTCTCGTTCTTCACTTTTAAGCCAAAGAGGCCAAGGAAGACAAATCCGAGCAGCGGAAAGAGAACTATGAGAGGAGTATAGGAGAACATGAGGTCTGATAGTTGAATAAGAAAGTGTCCTGTATCGGGAGATCGGGTCATCTCACCATCTGATAGTCAACCCATAGGAATCGAAGCAATAATTAGTTTCCAGATCAACCGATGGCCCGATCATCAGATGACCCGAATTCAGCATCACCACTTCAAAATGTTCAGCTCTTCAAGGTTTAACGTTTGTTTGTTACGGAACAGGGCGATGATGATCGCAAGTCCGATGGCAGCCTCAGCCGCTGCGACGGTCATTGAGAAAAACACCAGCATCTGCCCGGTCACATCGCCAAGGAATGCAGAAAATGCAACCAGCGTAAGGTTCACCGAGTTCAGCATGAGCTCAATTGACATGAACACGATGATAGCGTTGCGCCTGGCGATGACACCGACCACGCCGATAATAAACGTGGCAGCGCTGAGCAGAAGATATGACTGGAGATCCATAGTCGTTATCTGAGTGTTTTCTTCGCGAGTATCACAGCTCCCACAATCGCCGACAGCAGGAGTATGGATGTTACTTCAAACGGAAACAGAAACTTCGTAAACAGTTGCATGCCGATGTTCTCGACAGTTCCAATCTCTGTCGCTTTCTCAAATTGTGATGGAGCCATAGCTGCCTTGGAAAACCCGAGAACATAGATCAATTCCATCAACACCCCAAAGCTCAGTCCCGCCGCGATGATCTTCTTCATCGATATCTTCTCCCGCATCTGGCTGGTATCGCCAAGATTCAGGAGCATAATCACGAACAGGAATAGCACCATGATAGCGCCCGCATACACCAGAATCTGGATGAACGCGATGAACTGGGCGTGCAGCGACAGGTAGAGACCCCCAAGAGCAAAGAAGTTGAGTATGAGATAGAGGGCTGCGATCACAGGGTTACGGCGAGTGACCATCATCAGCGCTGAACCCACAGAGATGGCGCCAAGGAAGTAGAAAAGAAACGTCTCGATTGTCACGGACAGCCTTGTCTAAGTGAATAAGAATCGTTGTGTGATGCTTCTTGTCATCCAGAAACCCGTACCTCGTTGCGACGGCGGTATCGACTCTACGGCGTTCTGATCCAGCGAATCAATTCGGGAATCGTCGGCCGCTTGCCGTACACCAGGATCGCAGTCCGGAAAATCTTCCCTGCCACCCACATCATCAAAACAGTGGACGCGAGAAGCAGTCCGAGTGTCGCGAGGATCTCCCACAGAGGCGGCATCTGGATCGAGACCCTCAACACCATGAATGCCGGCGTGAGGAGCGGGATGTACGACAGTATCTTGATCAACGATGAATCCGGGTTCTGCATAGCAGGGACCATCAGCACGATCGGGAACACGAGCACGAGGCTCACATAACTCGTAATCTGCTGCGCCTCCTGCTCCGTCGTTACCGGAGACCCGGCAGCAACGAAAATCGCGGAATAGAAGAAGTATCCTACAAACACATAGAGGATCGCGACGAGCACAGGCTCCATCTCGAAAATATTCGCGCCGCTCTTGAGAGCGATCCCCAATCCGATCACCCCCCAAATCAGCATTTGCAAAATACCGAGGCCGCTCAGCCCAAGAATCTTTCCGATCATCAGATCGCGGGCGGAACAGGACGAAAGAAGCACCTCGATCACACGATTCGATTTCTCCTCGACGACGCTTCGGATCAGAAGCTGGCCTGACGTCATCACGAGGAACATCAGCATCATAATGACGATGTAGGCGCTGGCGAATGTCTGCAGGAAGCCCGATTCCTTCTCTCCGCCGCGCTCAGAAACCTTCAGGGCTTTGACATCGATATTCGCCATGAGTTTCTTGATTTCAGCGGGATTGAGACCCCGGCCCGTCAGCCGTTGCTCAACTATCACTTCCTCCATCGTGCGCGAAAATCGTTCAGAGATGCGGATGTTCCCGACATTTTCTGCGCGGTACTCGACTCTTCCGCTGTCATACACCGTCGAAGGAATCGAGAAGTACCCCTCCATCTCCTTGTTCGAGATCATTCTAACGGCCCGCGACTTGAGGTCGTCTCCCGATCCATCTTCTTTCAAATTGCGGAGGATGTAATTCGGACGGCCATCGGGAAGCTTGTATTTCTCGTCCAGCTTCGCCGACAGAGGCTTCAAAATGCTTCCTGTCTCATCGATCATACCAACGGTAATCGGCTTGGCGTCGGGCTTTGATGCGAGCAGACCCGGCAGGACGCCGAACCCGACCATGATCAAAGGCATCAGGACGAGCGAGATAATGAACGCCTTCGACTTCACTTTTTCCATGAATTCCCAGCGGGCAACGACGAGGGATTTCATTCGATCTGCCCCCCTTCCGATCTCTTCTGGTCTGCATCGACCTGTTTCTTCACGCGCAGGTATCTGAAGACGGACAGTCCGACGCCAACTACAAACAGTCCAACCATCGCCATGCTTGGTTCTGTGCTGAGATAGTTGACGACCAGCAGCGCCGCAAAAATCACAACGCCGAAGACCATTGAGATGAGTTCTTTCTTGAGGCGCTTGTCAAGCGGCTTCTTCGCCGGAAGGACCACCACCGGTTTCTGAGAAACCGGCTCGGCGGGTGTTGGCGGCACTCCAACCACATTGATGAAGATCGAGGTCAGTGAAGGCTCAACGATTTCAAATTTCCTGAGATTGAGCTTGTCGTCCAGCTTTGAGAGGAGTTCCCTGCTCTTTTTGATGTCGACCAACTCAAGCTCGGCGTAGTTCTGATACACGTCAGCCCTCTTCACCAGCGGGGACTTCTTCAGGAATTCTCCGTCTCCTTCAAATTCCAGGCGCAGCGTATTCGTCCCATACCGCTGTTTCACATCCCTCAAGGATCCGCTCAAAACAGGCTTGCCTTTGTTGATGAGGCAGATGTTGTCGCACATCTTTTCAACCTGCTCCATCTGATGTGTCGAGAACACGATCGCCACATTTTGTTGACGGAGTTCCATCAGGATGTCTTTGAGGAGAATCTGATTAACGGGATCGAGACCGGAGAATGGTTCGTCGAGGATCAGAAGCTGCGGGTTATGGAGAATCGAAATGATGAGCTGGATTTTCTGCTGATTGCCTTTGGAAAGCTCTTCCACCTTGCGGAAGGCACTATCTTTAAGCCCAAAACGATCGAGCCATTTGAATGCCGCCGCCTTTGCCTCCCGTTCGTCCATTCCTTTCAGTGCGGCAAAATACAGGATGGCGCTGAGTATCTTGCTTTTTCGGTACAGTCCACGTTCTTCCGGCAGATACCCGATGATATTCCACATTGCCGGAGTGAACGGCTTGCCATCGAAAGAAATTGTGCCATTGTCCGGAGCGATGATGTTGAGGACAGTACGGATAGTCGTCGTCTTGCCGGACCCGTTGGGTCCAAGGAGGCCAAACAACTCACCTCTCTGGACTTCGAACGAGACACCGTCAACGGCGACCACAGTGTCGTATGCCTTCCGCAAGTTTGAAACGTTGAGCATAGGGGCGCTTTAT
This sequence comes from Ignavibacteriales bacterium, assembly GCA_026390595.1. Taxonomy (NCBI): domain Bacteria; kingdom Pseudomonadati; phylum Ignavibacteriota; class Ignavibacteria; order Ignavibacteriales; species Ignavibacteriales bacterium. Next base: position 117,955 of record JAPLFQ010000016.1, on the reverse strand, counting down.
GGGGTTAATCGATAGATCAAACGGGGGAATGGAACCGTTTCTCTGACGTGATCGAGTCCGCAAATCCACCCAACTGTCCGTTCGAGACCCAGGCCGAAGCCCGCGTGCGGCACGGTGCCGAAGCGACGCAGGTCGAGATACCACTCGAACGCTTCCTGGGGAAGGTTGTGATCTTTGATGCGTTGAAGAAGCACATCGAGATCATCCTCACGCTGACTGCCGCCGATGATCTCGCCAAATCCTTCCGGCGCTAGGACATCGACAGCGAGCGCTACTTTTGGATTCTCAGGATCACGCTTCATATAGAACGCCTTAATCTCCGAAGGGTAGCGATGGACCATGACGGGGCGATCGAACTGCTCGGAAATCACTGTCTCGTCCGTTCCGCCGAAGTCGTTTCCCCATTCAAAATTGATCCCCTTCGAGCGGAGAATGGTGACAGCTTCATCATAGGAAATCCGGGGCAGAGGTTTTTTCACATTCTGGAGAAGCGTCGTATTCCGTTCGAGCACTTTCAGTTCAGCTTCGCAGTCCTTCAGGACGGTTTGGACGATATACTCGAGGAACTCCTCGGCAAGTTCCATATCGTCATTCAGATCGTTGAACGCGACTTCCGGCTCCACCATCCAGAATTCCGTCAGGTGCCGGCGTGTCTTCGATTTCTCCGCCCGAAACGTCGGGCCGAAGCAATACACCTTTCCAAACGCCATCGCTCCCGCTTCGGCATAGAGCTGCCCGGACTGCGTGAGATACGCCTTGCCGAGATCGAAGTACTCCGTCTCGAACAGCGTGGACGTTCCCTCACATGCTGCAGGCGTCAGGATCGGAGAATCGACAAGCACAAAGCCGCGTCCGTCGTAGAAATCCCGGATCGCTTTGATGATCCGGTGCCTCACCCGCATGATCGCGTGCTGACGGGAGGAACGGAGCCAGAGATGGCGGCGGTCGGCCAGAAACTCGATGCCGTGCTCCTTTGGCGTGATGGGATACTCATGAGCGACGGCTATGACTCCGACATCACTCACCTCCATTTCATACCCTCCGGGAGCCCGGTCATCCTTGCGTATTTTTCCAGTCATGGAAAACGAGGATTCCTGCGTGAGCGTGTCGAAGTTCGCAAAGACCGCCTCACTTACCCCCCCCTTCACCATCACACCCTGCAGGATTCCGGTTCCGTCACGGAGCAGCAGAAAGCGCACCTTTCCGCTCGATCGTTTGTGGTACAGCCAGCCCCGGAGTAGAACTTCCTCGCCGACGTGCTTATCAAGGTCTGCAATATAGACGCGTTTCATAGTCTGGTTTCATCCTTCTTATGCTAAAACTCGGGGGCAATATAGTGAAGTAAACCAATATCTTCAAATCATTTCCCGAGATCAGCGCAGGTGGGCACGGCGATTTCAGCCGTCTCCTGAATGAATTTTCTGATGAGGTTCAGGAGGGGTTTGAAGAGTCGCCTGGCGGGAGATCTTTGAAGTGCGCGTCCTTCACGTCACGATAATCCTTCTGCTGAGCAGACTTTTGGTCTGGCTGAGCTGGAGGCTCCCCGGCAGACTTTCTGCGGTCCCCGGGGACTATGTGACGCAAGGCTCCAACGACCACACGATACACGAACCAGAAAGCCAGGGTGTATGCCAGGAATCGGAGCAGTCCGCGAATCACGGCTATTTCCTCCTGACCGGGTTGTAGTATTCCACCGGGGCCTTGTTGGGACGGAGGATTTGCTCAACCAGATCTTCGAAATCGTCGTTGTTCCCGACGAAATCGATGTCAGTCGCCTTGACGATAAGCAGCGGAGTGGCTTTGTAGCGGAAAAAGAAATAATTGTATGCCTCGTTGAGATCCCGGATATAGTCTTCCGAGATATTCTCCTCCATCTTCCGGCCCCGATACCGGATGTTGTTCATCAGCCGTTCGACGCTGCACTGGAGATACACGACGAGGTCGGGAGTCGGGACGTTTCGCTCGATGGCGGTGAGGAGCGTCTCATACAGTTTCAGTTCTTCGTCGGCAAGCGTGAGATAGGCGAAGATCTTGTCTTTCTCGAAGATGTAATCCGAAATCAAGAAATCGTGGAACAGGTCAGCCTGGAACAAATCCTGCTGCTGTTTGTAGCGGCTGAGAAGAAAGAAAATCTGGGTCTGAAACGCGTAATGTTCCGGATCTTCATAGAACTTGGGCAGGAACGGGTTTTCCTCAAAGCGTTCGAGTACAAGCCGCGCCCCGAGCCGATCCGACAACTTCTGGGAAAGCGTTGTCTTGCCTGCGCCGATGACCCCCTCAATAGCGATGTGCCGAATATCGGAACCAGGAGCCTGCAATCAATTCTCCGCTGTTGAAGATAGAATGGCTGATGATGCCTTGACAACCGAGCACGTGTCGGAACAACCAGAAAGCAACTCGCTCAGCGTGCATTTGCGAAGCGGATCGACGAACCCGGGCGCAATCTCGGCCAGGGGAGTCAGGACAAATCTCCGACCGGCGACTTCAGGATGCGGAAGTGTCAACATCGGGCTTCTGACAACGAGATCCCCAACGTAGATGAGATCGAGATCGATCTCTCTGGGTCCCCATTTCTCCGATGGCGTGCGGCCTACCCGCCGTTCGATGTGCTTACAATTCACCAGGAGGCTGTCCGGAGAAAGCATGCTTTCAATCTCGACCGCGGCATTCAAGAACTGCGGCTGGTCCTTCTTCCCTACCGGTTCCGTTTCGTAGATCGATGAAACGCTGACAATCCTGAACCCTGGCACCTGACCCAGAGCCTCAACCGCTTTCCGGAGAAACCCGATGCGGTCTCCGAGGTTCGAGCCCAGCGAAATGAGCACGCGGCCCATCACTTCCTCGTCCGGGCGATCTCCACTTCCACGTGGTCTATCACACCTTTCACAGGAGCGCTTGGCTTGCGAACGCGCACCACGACCTTTTCCAGTTTCTTGAACTCATCCAGCAGGCCGTCAGCAATCGTCTCCGCCAGCGCTTCGATCAACCTGTATTTCTTGCCAAGGACAAGCTGCTTGATGGAGTCATAGACCCGCTCGTAGTTGACCGTACGCTGCAGATCGTCTGTCCGCGCTCCCCGTGCGAGATCGACATGCAGATCGACGTCCACCTCGAACTTGCCCCCAAGCGTCTGCTCGTCGGAAAGGACACCGTGGTACGCATAGAAGACGGCGTTATGGAGCCGTATGACGTCTTCGGATGATTTCTTGCGTCGGGGCATGAACCGGATGGTATCGAATTATGAATGATCAAGCACAGCGAGTGCCGCAAAATATAGACAACCAAATCTCAAAAAACAATCACCGGCTGTCTACATCTTCGCGATTTTTGCCCACGTGTCGCGCAGCGTGACAGTCCGGTTAAAGACCAGGTTTCCCCTCTTCGAATCATCATCCGCGCAAAAGTATCCCAACCGCTCGAATTGGAAGCGGTCCAGCGGATTGGCCGCAGCGAGGCTCGGCTCCACTTTGCACGCCTTCAGCACTTCAAGAGCATGCGGATTGATGTGATCTCTCCAATCATCTCCTCCGGGATTCTCAACATTGAACAGCCTGTCGTACAGCCGGACTTCTGCATCAAGTGCGTGTGGTGCTGAGACCCAATGGATCGTCCCTTTTACCTTCCGTGCGCTTTGTGGCGAACCGCTCTTCGTCTCCGGATCGTAGGTACAGCGTAGCTCCGTGATCCGGCCCGTCTCGTCCTTCACAACACTCTCGCACTTGATGATGTACGCGTACCGCAGACGCACTTCCGTCCCGGGCGAGAGGCGGAAGAATTTCTTGGGAGGATTCTCCATGAAATCATCCTGCTCGATATACAGGACCTTCGAAAATGGAACTTTGCGGGATCCCGCCGAAGGATCCTCCGGATTATTGACCGCATCCAGCTCTTCAACAAGCCCGTCGGGATAGTTTTCCAGGACGAGCTTCACGGGATGGAGAACGGACATTACCCGCAATGAGCGTCTGTTCAGGTCATCCCTGACACAGTCTTCAAGGAACGCCACGTCCACGGTGCTCTCGCTCTTTGCAACGCCGATCTTGTCTGCGAACATGCGAATTGACTCAGGCGTGTAGCCGCGCCGGCGAAGGCCGGAAATCGTTGGCATGCGGGGATCATCCCATCCGTTGACGCGTTGCTCCTCTACAAGCTGGAGGAGTTTTCGCTTGCTCATGACCGTATAGGTCAGGTTCAACCTTGCAAACTCGATTTGCTGCGGATGATAGATTCCGAGCTGCTCGACGAACCAATCATACAGCGGCCGGTGATCTTCGAATTCGAGCGTGCAAATAGAATGCGTAATTCTCTCGATGGAATCGCTCTGACCGTGCGCCCAGTCATACATCGGATAGATGCACCAGGTATCACCCGTGCGATGGTGCGTGGAACGAAGGATCCGATACATGACCGGATCACGCATATTCAGGTTTGGCGACGCCATGTCGACCTTCGCGCGCAAAGTCCGCGAGCCATCCGGGAATTCCCCTTTTCGCATTCGTTCGAACAGCTCGAGATTCTCCTCGATCGTACGATTCCGGTACGGGCTATCCTTGCCCGGCGCTGTCAGCGTGCCGCGGTGTTCGCGCATCTGATCAGCATTCAGGTCGCAGACGTATGCCTTGCCTTTCCTGATCAATTGGACGGCATACTCATGCAGCTGGCCGAAGTAGTCTGAAGCGTAGAACAGCCGATTCTCCCAATCGAAGCCGAGCCAGCGCACATCGTGCTCGATCGAATCCACGTACTCCTGCTCCTCTTTCGACGGGTTTGTGTCGTCAAAGCGGAGATTGCAGAATCCCTTGTAGTCGCGGGCAAGTCCAAAGTTGAGGCAAATGGACTTCGCGTGTCCGATGTGCAGATAGCCGTTTGGCTCTGGCGGGAACCGCGTATGGACACGTCCTTCGAACTTGTTCGTTCTCAGGTCATCATCGATGATCTCGCGTACGAAGTTTCTCCGGACGGGAAGTTCCGGCGTTGTCTTGTTCTCCTCTGGATTCTTGGTTGTTTCCATTGACGTTGCTCCGATGAAGGGGTTGAATCCCTCGAATTGTCACGATACGTTCAGGTCCTCATAGTCGTCGACATTGCATGTCGACGGAGAATCGGGTCAGCCACCTATTTCAGGTGTTGGATTGCTGTTTGAATTCTACGGATGACTTCATCCTTTCCCAGGATGAACAGAATGTCATACAACCCGGGACCTGCTCCCAGGCCAGACACAGCCAGGCGCAGCGGGTGAATCAGTTCGCTATGCTTCACGATCAATACATCAGCTGTCTGATGCAGCGCAGTTTCGTAATCTTCTTTTGCCGGCGAACTCAAGCCGGCGAAGTTGCTGCCCAGCGCCTGCAACTGAACGGCCGATTCCGGTTTCCATCTCTTCTTCACAACATCCGGATCGTATTGATCGGGAGCCTGATAGAAATAGGGGCATTTCTCGACAAAGTCCTTCACGAACGATGCCCTCTCCCGCATTGCGGCGATCACACTCATAAGGTACGAGTCGCTGAATTGCGTGCCGGCAAACGAGGAGCTCGCGAGGAACTCCTTCACGAGGCCGAGCACCTCCTCATCCGGCTTCTTCCGTAGATGCTGGAAGTTCAGCCAATCGAGTTTTTCGACATTGAACACAGCACCCGATTTTCCAACGCGTTCCAGCGAAAACTCCTTAACCAAATCATCCATCATGAAGAGCTCGCGCTCATCCCCCGGGTTCCAGCCCAAGAAGGCGATGAAGTTGATGATCGCCTCCTTCAGATACCCTTTCGCCTTGTAGTCCTCAACAGCGACGTCTCCCTGCCGCTTGCTGAGCTTGCTCTTGTCCGGATTCAAGAGCAGCGGCAGATGCGCAAACTGGGGGAGTTCCCAGCCGAAAAACTGATAGAGCAGGATGTGCTTCGGTGTGCTCGGGAGCCACTCCTCTCCCCTGATCACGTGGCTGATTTCCATGAGATGATCGTCTACCACAACGGCCAGGTGGTACGTCGGGAACCCGTCCGATTTCAGGAGTACCTGGTCATCCAGAACTTCATACGCTATGGAAACATCGCCTCGGATCAGGTCGTTGAAGGTCAGCGCTCCGCTCAACGGAATCTTCATCCTGATCACATTTCTCTCGCCGGCGCGCAGCCGGCTTTCGACTTCGTCCTTACCCAGATCACGGCATCGCCGGTCGTAGGTGGCTCGTTCCTTCGCGGCAGTTTGGCGTTGACGGACCTCTTCCAACCGTTCGGACGAGCAGAAGCAATGATACGCTTCCCCCTTTTCAACAAGCTCCTTCGCATGACGATTATAGATGTCGAGCCGCTGCGACTGGACATACGGACCACATGGACCCGGACGATCCGGCCCTTCGTCATAGTGGACACCCGCCCATCCCAACGTCGAGATGAGGTTCTCCATTGCTCCCTCCACCCTGCGGGCCTGGTCAGTATCCTCGATGCGAAGAACGAGTTTACCCCCGTTGCGCCGGGCGAAAAGATAGTTGTAGAGGGCAGTCCGCAATCCTCCCACGTGGAGATATCCGGTTGGACTTGGCGCGAACCTGACTCTGATCTGGCTGCTCATACGATGTCGGTCTACTTGGACCATACAAAAAAGGCGTCCGTAGCTGCTCAGGACGCCAGTCACTCGGCATATCACTACGATTCTTCTTCAAAGATAGTGAATGACCGATCAAATTGCAAAAAGGATAGTCTCGTGACACCTTCTGAGTTCAGCCCTCACGTCCGCAGCGAAAAAGCGTGGAGACATCCCGTTTCATTTCATTTCGAGCATGACGATCGATTTGGCCGGCATCTCGACTGTCAGCATGTTGCCATCAAGCTTGAAGGCAGTGAATGGCCGGGTTACCACCGTGTTCGGAACTTCTGATGTATTGCAGGAATTGACAGCATCCGCCGTTATTATTTTGCCTGATGCATCATTCACACTGGCTCCCCTGATCTCGCACGTCACTTTCAGTGAGGAATTCGGATTGACGTTTACCAGAGAGACGTGAACGCGACCCCGGCCATCCTTCGACGCGGATGCGCTGACGACGGGTATGCTCTTTCCATTGAGTTCGTACGTCGGCGAATGAAAGTCCAGCGGAATCAGCACGGCATCATGGTGCACCGTGTAGAGCTCATAGACATAGAACGTCGGTGTCAACACAATTTTCGGTCCGTCTGTCAATATCAGCGACTGCAAGACGTTCACGGTCTGCGCAATGTTCGCCATTCTGACGCGGTCACAATGGTTGTTGAATATGTTCAGGTTGATTGCCGCAGTCAATGCATCACGAACCGTGTTTTGCTGGTAGAGGAAACCGGGATTCGTTCCGGGTTCCACGTTGTACCATGTTCCCCACTCATCGACCATCAGTCCCACCCTCTTTCCCGGGTCGTAGATATCCATGATCCTCGAGTGCCGCGTGACCAAATCTTCCATACGAATGGCCTTTTCCATCGTTGCGAAGTACTCAGCTTCTGTGAACGAAGTCGCCGATCCTTTGTCGCTCCACGACTTTGGCACAGTATAGTGATGCAGAGAGACTCCACCGACCATCCCTATTGGAACGTTCTTCATGAGAGTCTCCATCCACGGGAAATCCCCCGAGCTCGGCCCTCCCGCGATCTTCAGAAGCCGGTTCGATCCATAATCACGACAATAGGTCGCATAGCGCCGGTACTGATCCGCATAGAATGCAGCCGTCATGTTTCCGCCACAGCCCCAGTTCTCATTTCCCACTCCCCAAAACTTCACCTTCCACGGTTTATCTCTCCCGTTCTGCGCCCGGAGCTTGGCCATCGGGCTTTCTCCGTCAAACGTCAGGTATTCAACCCACTTCGACATCTCTTCAACCGATCCACTTCCCAGGTTTCCACAAATGTACGGTTCCGTTCCAAGCAGCTCACACAAATCCATGAACTCATGCGTTCCGAAGCTGTTATCCTCGACCACACCTCCCCAGTGTGTATTGACCATTCTGGGGCGCTTGTCTCTCGGGCCAATCCCGTCCACCCAATGGTATTCATCGGCGAAACAGCCCCCCGGCCAGCGCAGATTCGGGATATGCATTCGCTTCAACGCGGCGACGACGTCGTTTCGAATCCCCCGCGTGTTTGGAATCGTTGAGTTCTCACCAACCCAGATTCCCCCGTAGATGCCATGCCCGAGGTGTTCGGAGAACTGACCGTAGATGTGACGGCTGATTGTGTCTCTACTTTGATCAATGTTCAGAGTGATCTTTGTTTCGCGTGGTTGGCTAACGAGCAGGGTGGTGGAAAGAAAAGCAATAGCGGCTACGGACAAGACGCGATTCATCATGACGGTCCTCCCTGGGCAGTCGATGGCACTTGGTTGGGGCAGGTCGCACGGTGCGACGCTGGTGCTTAGCTAAGATTCCAGATCTGCTTCCAGTTGGCGCGAACTTCTTTCATGGTGGTCGGATAGAGGACCTTGCCTCTTGTGAAACAGGTATTGACACAGCCCGCACACGCATGTTTCTCGGCCATCTGGTGGTCCCATTCCTTTGAGGCAAAAAGCTCTTCGGGAGTTTGTTCCAACAGATTTCCGAACACGTCTCCCATGCAGGTCTTCACCGATCCATCGGGGTGGATGAACACCTTCGTGGCAAAAGTCGGCATTTCGATATAGGGACACCACTTCTCAGCCCTGCCATCGAGAAACTCCGCGATCAGGTCCAACAGCCAAGGGGGAGTGAGCACGACGGGAGACTCCTTCACCAGCTCGAGCGCCTCGCGAAGCTCCTTCGTGTCGTGGAACTTCATTGAGTCGTTCTCCATCTGGCTTTGCGACTGCCAACGGTATACATCCACCTCTGTGAGCCATCCTACCTTTTCGAGGAACTCAAGGAGGTCTTTTGTCTGGTGGATATTGAGTTGAGAGAGCACCACGCCGACACCCGTGTGGATCCGCTTGCCCTTTCGCTTCATTTCAGATTCCACATACTCGATGCTCTTCTTTACGCGCTCGGCGACATCGCGAGCGCCCCTCACCGTATCTCCAACTTCTCCCAATCCGTCAAATGAGACTGAGAGCGAGATACCTGCATCAATCGCCGCCCCGACCGCCCGTTCGATCAGTCGGTCCGGCCCGTAGAGTGTCGAGAGGAGGTGCACGCGAGCAAATTTCTTGCTCGCAGCGTATTGAATGAATTCGGGCAACTCGGGATGGAGTATCGGCTCGCCTCCCGAAATTACGAACCCTTGAGTTCCATGGTCATCCAGCCGGTCGACGATGGTCTTGAAATGTTCGAACTTCATGAACGGCTTCGTCGGTGAGGCGTTCAACGGGATGGAACATTGCAGGCACCGCTGCGTGCAATGGTGAGTGATGAGGATATCGGGGAAGAAAAGCATCCGCTCGAGTTTGACTGCTTTGATCGCGTTCTTTACAGCCTTCTTCAGCACGTGAGGCGTCTTCATATGTGGTGAAATGGGGATAGGGGTTCTCGCCGAGCTACGAGTTCCCGGTTACCTCCCTGCAAGAAGATCGCATTAATAGGTGAAATCGTCAACAGAAGAGTTCAAAAATCGGCGGGGAAATACCGCTTCGGCTACTGGAATCGGGTGGGAGTCGGCATCCCGATCCTCAGCGCTCGAATCCGAGAGAAACTGGAAGTGACATGAATGTTACGCCGAAAACGAGCCCTTCATTCCCTCCGGCTCCCAAATAGCACCCCGGCCGAATGCCATAGAAATCGATGAGCCCTGGGTAGACGTTCAACTGGATGTTGGTGGAGGAACCACCTCGGATGATGAGGCTTGAGAGGAGCGATCCATCGTTGTCAACAAAGAGTCCAACTGCGGTGCTGAGTCTTGGTGCGGCGCTGAGATACTCACCTCTAGTATTGATTGTCATTTCTGTTACGGCCTGGCCGAGCCCAAGCGAGACGCTCGTCGCCTTGTCAACTCGATAGCTGATTCCCGCCACCGAGTTCACGCCCCAGCACACGAACGGAGCGTATCGTGCGGCAAAGGGAAGCTTGTAGCGCAGAAGAAATTCCTGGCCGGTGTTTTCAAGGTGATGATTGCGGGGCACATACAACGGCTGGAGCGACCAGTCGTTCAGCTGCACAGTTTCCGAGAAGAAACGTTTCACTCCGTCGAAACTGAACAGGACATAACCGAGGACATTGAAGAAGTCATAATCTGCGATGCAGTCAACATTCGTGTAGCTTCCTCCGCCATTTTCGTTTTGCATCATCTCATTTACATATTGATACACGAGGGACGTTCCGATTCCCCAAAGAACGGGCTGCGCATATCCGTGTGCATCGTACCATTCAGAGATCTTTGCATACTGCATCCCATAGCCGATGGTATGGTCAGCGATGTTTGGAATAAACTGGAGCGAATTGTTATCAAAGCTCAGGTTGAAAAGCTCCTGGCGCCTGAACTCCTCCCACCCGAAGGCACGAATGCTCGCGAACGGGTTCGAGACATTCTCCCACACGTTTTGGAAGTTGGCTTTCCAATGGTACGAAGTAAGATCACGCGCCTCGTGTGCGCTGATGCGGAGCGCATCGAACGAACCGTTCAGCAGCAGCGTGAAGGGACTGAAAATTGCGTCGGATCCTCGCGTTTGTGCGGGCTTGTAGAAGTAATAGCGTTGTGTCTGACCTGAGGAAATGGATGGAACAACTGAGAGCATGCAAAACAGCGCCAGCACAAGACATCCACGGCTCGGGAGTATTATGAAATGCGATACCGAGTTGGGGCCGTAATGGAACAGCTCCGATACGCGAATGCTTGGGTGAAGTCGCCGGTTTTCGAGGCGTTGAGGAGAGTGCAAAGCAATCAGCGGCTACTCAGAAATGTCAATGAGCGGAGAGCGAGGGATTCGAACCCCCAAGGGCTTACGCCCGCCAGTTTTCAAGACTGGTGCAATAGCCGTTCTGCCAGCTCTCCAATGGTGCTACGAAACATTTGTTGTCCTGAGCGAAGGTCGACGATTTCTGTCGACCGAAGTCGAATCCTTCGACTCCTCTCGGGAATTCCTCACGAGTCGCTCAGGATTCGATCCTGAGCAAGCTTAATAGCGCACCCTTCGCGCGAGTCGAAGGATCGAAGGGCCGTTCTGCCAGCTCTCCAGAGTATTAGAGCAACCTCGTTTTGTCCTCAGCGACGCCGAGCGAGTCCTATGCTTTGGGACGAGTCGAGGCGGAGTCGAAGGACCGTTCTGCCAGCTCTCCAGAGTATTAGAGCAACCTCGTTTTGTCCTGAGCGACGCCGAGCGAGTCCTATGCTTTGGGACAAGTCGAGGCGGAGTCGAAGGACCGTTCTGTATACCCGCCGAAGGTCGTGCAAACGACCGCAGGCGGGCCTGCTCTCCAATTACCCTGACAACTTTTAAATATACGAAAGGAGATCCGTGATGGCAAGAGGAACTGCCGAAGACCGGCACCTGCTTCAACGGACTCAGTCGCCAAAGCGCCCTGCGTCAACGGGAGATGATGAACGCCGAAGCATACGGACCTATTGTTGTATCAATCTGAACGCCCACCTCACGCACATTTGTGAAATCGACGTGCCTCTCTTCCCCAGTGGCTGGATCCATTATGATCGGTTTGCCGCTTGTTCGCATCAGAAATGTCCCTGAGTATTCCTTCGATGAACTATTCACAAAGAAGAACGCGAACTTGCCATTGTTCACGATTGTCGTGCAGAGGATGTTCGTCGAGGACGGCGTCAGATGACAAAGAGGAGGAATGCGGGAACGGATCAGGTAGTGAACGGGAGTCGTGTCCGGGCTTATACCTCCAACCGGCCCTTTGGCCATGATCGCAGCCATCATTTGCCTAATGTCAGCGTCCTTCTCAACCCCCTCGGCCGCAAATTGCGGGTGGAGCGGATGGGCAAATACCGATCCCCCTCGCTGAACAAAGCGATGAATTATCTCGAGCGATCGTACCCGGATCGTGTCCATCGGCGGAATTACTACTACCTCGTAAGAGTGCTCTCCAATCACAAGCGTCTTGCCTTCCACCCTTGCCGTGGCGAGGCTCCTCTCATCAACGATGTCATATTCGACCTGATGCTGGATCAATTCCCGACAGAAATTCGCGAATGATTCATCGATGAATCGAACACGGTCACTCGGATGCGGCTCATACATCGACCGTGTCGGAGGGGTGAAGTTGGCCCATACTGAAACAACTGGGTGCAGGACGGCGGTACGTCGATGGAATGAACTTTCGCCGAGGACTGTGTTGACCCGGCTCACGTAGTCGGTGTACTGGCGATACTCCTGAACGGAGAATCGCCGCGACTTAAGCGCGGGATCCGGCGGCTGTTTCGAATTCAGTGACACGCTGTAGAAGCTCGTAAAGTCTGTGATCCCCAGACTCATCAGGACACCCGCGGCGCACTTCATCTGTGCCAGAGAAGCATGTCGCCCCCCCATCATTCCAAAGAAGTCGCTTATCTCGCACATCACCCGTCGCTTCCCCTGAAGACGAGCGGCAGAACTCGCAACCTTCGGCACCAGAAAGAACGGTTCTCTGTCCTGCATGATCCTCTCCGGACTTGAAAGGATCATATCTATTCCGGGCATGTCAAATTTGCGATAGCATGTGAACGGATCGCCATTGAACAGCGTCTGCCAGACAAGCGTTTCCTCGCCCAGGAGGTGCCCACTCGACATGACCTTATGCGCCTGACACCAGTCCTGAAGCTGTCCAAAGTAGTTCTCAGCGCAGAGGTCAGAGATCACTTCATAAAAGTCGCATCGCACCTTCCTGTCATTCTCTCCCGTGTCTTCGAAAAGACTCGCCCAGTGCTGCGTGATATCGTACCCCTTTTTCGACTGGAAAACCCTCGGCAGGCTTTCGTGCCACGGAAGTGTTTTTGGATAGTCCAGTCCGGCGGGAACGTAGGTGGAAATCAGCGAAGGCTCATCGGTGAAGAACGCCTCGACGTAGTCTCCGATCGGATGGAGAGCACGTTCATAGCTGTCATGAGTGACGTTGACGAACGTCGCCGCTGCTTCTCGATCCAGGATATTGATGTAGTGACGCCGCTCGAAGAAGTTTGCTGTCGCGTGAGTATTCTCGAAGAGTTTGGAGACCTCATACCGCGGTCGCCCGTCGTCGCTGAACGTCTGGATCAAGCCTTCCGCTTCACCCTTTGGATGTTTTTCAAGCACCAACCCTCCGGCCGCTCCACTCGGATATCCTTTTTCGTCATAGATCCAAACCCTCAGTCCCATTTCATGAGCGATCTTCACTCCCCTGCAGAGGACGTCCCATGACTTCTCGTCCGACAGATACTTTTCGAGCTTCACATTTGTGACGAAGCCGCTCACCCCCATGTCAATCAGGTTCTGAAAGCCGGCGCGCATACTCGCTTCCTCAGTGCCACACCATTCTTCTATTGGCGAAACTATTTGAAGAGGACGGGAGAAATCCGGGGCTCGTTTGGGAATTGGTATCAAGGTCGCCTCCAGCAGGACGAGAAGACCGATTCAGTTAGTAACAGTGCGATGGTTTGATTTGACCCTCGACGCATCTATTGCCATTGCAGACGGGTTCTTTCGTACGGCTCTTGACAAATATACAAACCAGGATGGCGTGAAACCAGAGCGAGCCGTCAGAGGTTGGATTGGGTGAAGGAAGCCCCGCTACCTAGAAGTCATTTCAAAAATGCATTCTTAGCCAACGATGTCATTCCCGCACGTTTCAGGCGGCCTGCCCGCCATCAAAGTTCCGTTGTGGCAGGCGGGGAAGCCAGTCTGCGCAGTCTAGACTCCCGACAAATGCATTCGGGAGTGACAGGCGTTTTTGAGATACGTATTAGTCAGAATCGCTACAAGGTCTTTACCGGTCCTCGCAGTGAAGGCCTCAACAGTCTAGTCCCAGACTCGACGAGACCCCAAGAGGCCCGGAGCGTCGAACTTGGCCCTTTCGACAGATAGTTGGATCTTTTCGTGAAGCTCCTAGGCAAAGACAAAACGACTATGGTGCGACTTTTGACGAGGGCATTCAGAGACGTGTGTGCGAGATGAGGTTTGTTTTGGACTCACGTTATCAAGCGACGCGAGCTATGTTTGCGCTCAAAATGAAAATCCCGCCCTAAGGCGGGATCTGATAATGTTTGTTACCCGGAGCGGAGAGGGAGGGATTCGAACCCTCGATAAGAGTTACCCCCTATGCAGGTTTAGCAAACCTGTGCCTTCAGCCACTCGGCCACCTCTCCAGGTGTCGTGCAGCGAAAAATGTCGAACCAAACTGCATTGATAAGATATTGAAAAACCGTGTAGGAAGCAATCTGAAAACAAAAAGCCCGCCGACAAAAAACCGGCGGGCTCAATCCTGCACTTAGAACAAGACCTTATCCTCAGATCGTCGCCTCCTTAGAGAGTTCTCGTCTGACTTGCTGGTCAGATTATACTTCGTACCACGAGCACAGTGACCACGAGGCCGACAAACAGCTCCGCCATTTGAATGTATTGTTTCACCGTCTGGCGGACCATGTGCTTGCCGCAAATCTCGCAGAATGTGACATTGGCAGCGGTCAGATTGTAGCAATGCGGACAGGATCTTCGCCTCACGTTGCCAGAATCCACCACGACCACCTGTTGTGCAAGTGCGATCGTCAGAAACCCGATTGCAGGCGTCAAAACGATCGAATACCAAAACCCCAGCCAGAATCCGTGCCCCTTCTTCCTGTTCCAAAGCGCCAGGACAAGAGCTGAAACTGCATAAACAAAGAACAGCGTAAGTGTATTCATGCTCTCCCCCCCCTTGTGGCTAGTCATTTGTTACGAGAACGATAACCCATTGCGTGTACTGCCCCCAGACATGCCACGGGCGTCTCGTCATCATAGTACGTCGATTGCTATGCCACTTGTGTGATATAGATCGCACAGATCGTGAGTATGCTCCCGATCACAAAGGCAGGAGTGATGGTATAGTTGAGGAAAATAAGCGAAAGGATGGTGGCGAATACTGGTTGAGCATTCGTAAACACGGCAACTTTGCTTGCTTCAATCCGGCTCAGAGCGTGGTACCACAAGAGATAGCCGATGATGGACGTTCCGATGGCGAGATAGAGCACTCCGCCCCAATGGAGTTCATTGAGTTCACCGAACGGAAACCGCAACGTGCTTACCAGTCCGATGGGAGCGAACATCACCGCCCCACAGATCATCATCGCTGAGGTCGTACGCAGTGCTCCGTATTTTACGATCATATTCTTGCCCATGACGGTAAAAAGAGTCCAGGCCAACACAGCGATGAGGATCATAAGATTGCCGAACGCATACCCCGACGAAAAGTCTATCCCTCTTTCAAAAATCACGATGGAAATACCGACGAATGCGAGCAGGATTCCAAGGGTCTTCCGCGGGCTCGTTTTCTCCCGATGTGTATAGAGGGAAAACAGAAGGACAAACACCGGTGTTGCCGCGTAGAGTAGGGCGCCGTTTGCCGCCGTCGAGAACTTCATCCCGTACAAATAGAGAAACTGGTTCAAGGCGACGCCGACAAAACCAAGGAAAGCCATCTGCTTCCAATCACCCCGTTCTATACGAAGCGGGCCCGACCGGATACGCACAATGATCCACAGCCCCGCTGCGGCAATCATAGTCCTCATGAAAGTAAGCGTTGCGGCATCGATCTCCCCCACCACCGCCTTGGCTACGATATGCGTTCCTCCCGCGATGATTTGCTGAAAGACCAGCAGGATATAGACGTTCACTCGTTTCATTGTTCTCGACCGTCAATGTACGGCTCGATACAGTCAAAACCAACGCGAAACGGATACGCATAGCCTCTGTTCGCCATCCTCATACATCCTTCTTGCCTCCGGCAGAAATCAACGTTACATTCTTCATGGAAATGCCCTGCTCATAAGCTGCACGTCAGGGTTTGGAACTGCGATTGCAGATTGACTTACGATTTCATCTTCTCCAAGAGTCCTTATGAAACCGACTCACCGCGTATTCCTTGTAGACGGCAACGCAATTGCATACCGGTCATATTATGCGTTCATCCAGCGTCCACTGACCAACGCCAAGGGACAGAATACGAGCGCCGTGTACGGCTTTGTCACGTTCTTGAACCGTATCCTTTCACAGGAATCTCCCGATTACATCGCCGTGGTCTTCGACACGGGCGCGCCGACCTTCCGTCACAAAGAATACAAGGAGTACAAGGCGACCCGGCAGAAGATGCCCGAAGACCTTTTCTCGCAGCTGGCGATGATCAAGGATGTCGTCAACGCATACAGGATCCCCGTTCTGGAAATGGATGGCTTCGAGGCGGACGACATCATCGGTACCCTTGCGAGGCGGGCAGAAAGCGATGGAGCGCTCTCCTTTCTCGTGACTCCCGACAAAGACTTCATGCAGCTGATCTCCAAAACTACAAAAATGTATAAACCGGGACGTCAGGGGAACGATGTTGAAATCGTGGATATCGAAGCGGTGAAACAGAAATTCGGCGTTGCGCCGGACAAGGTCATCGAGGTCCTCGGCCTCATCGGCGATACATCGGACAATATCCCAGGTGTCCCCGGCGTCGGCGAAAAGACAGCCATTCCTCTTATTCAGAAGTATGGGTCGATCGAGAATCTTTACAGGAACCTTGAAAAGATCGAACAGAATGGGCTCCGCCAGAAACTCGAGACGAACAAGGAACTCGCGTTCCTGTCGAGAAAGCTCGTCACCATAGACACAGACGTGCCGCTGAGAATCGATTTCCATTCCCTTAAGGCAGCCGACCCGGATTTTCAGGTGCTCAAGGCCTTGTTTGCTGAATTGGATTTCCGTTCACTGCTCCAGTCGGTCCCCAAGTCATCAGCTCCGAAGCCACTGCCCCCACAAGATCTCGATTTCCCTCCACCCGCGGAATCGCTGGCGGACATCAATTCAGACGAACATACGTACACGCTGATCACGGACCTTAAGGCGTTGAAACAGCTCTGCGCCCGCCTCAAGAAAGCGAAACAGTTTGTCTTCGACACAGAGACAACGTCTACGGACTCGCTCAACGCCGAGCTTGTTGGAATTTCGTTCGCCGCTCAGCCGCGGGAGGCATTCTACGTAGCCGTGCGCTCGGCCACCGCCGCATCGCAATCGGATCTATTCGGAAAGTCACAGCCGGCGCTGGAAGAACAAGGACTGTCGCTCGAGCAGACGATCGAGTGTCTCAAACCGCTCATGGAAGATCCGCGGGTGAGGAAGATCGGGCACAATATCAAGTACGATGTGCTCGTTCTCTCGCAATTCGGCATCTGGACGCAGGGCGTTGAGTTCGATACGATGATTGCCAGCTATATCTTGAGGGCGGACGGGCGTCATAACCTGGACGCGCTCGCCAAGGAACATCTTCAGTATAAGAAAGTCTCATTCGGTGATTTGACCGGATCGGGCAAAGATCAGAAGCCTATCCGGGAGGTTGACCTTCGCGCGGTGTGCAATTACTCCTGTGAAGATGCAGATATGACGCTCCGTCTCTACGAGCTCCTGCGTGCGAAATTGACCGAACAGGGAATGATGAAGCTCTGCTCTGAGATGGAATTTCGGCTGATACCGGTACTCTCAGCCATGGAGTCTGCAGGAATTTCGATTGATGTCGAGTATCTGAGGAAGATGTCGGCAGAACTTGACGTGCTTCTTAAATCGCTGATAAAGGAAATTCACAAGCACGCTGGAATCGAATTCAACATCAATTCCACCCAGCAGCTGGGCGAAATCCTCTTCAACAAACTCAAACTCCCGACGCAGAAGAAGACCAAGACAGGCTTTTCGACAGACGTCGGAGTGCTCGAATCGTTGAGGCATGAGCACCCCATCATCGTGCAGCTCCTCGAATACCGCCAGCTTTCCAAGCTGAAATCGACCTATGTCGACGCGCTCCCCGCCCTTATCAATCCTCGCACGGGAAGAGTCCACACGTCCTTCAACCAGACCATCGCCGCAACAGGCCGGCTTTCCAGCAGCGATCCGAATCTCCAGAACATTCCAATCCGTTCGGAGATCGGGCGCTCGATCAGAAAAGCGTTCGTGCCCGGGAACAAGAACGATCTCATCCTCTCTGCAGACTACTCTCAAATCGAGCTGAGGGTGATGGCCCACATCTCAGGAGACGAAGGGCTGAGCACGGCATTCAGAAACAAAGAAGACATTCACTCTTCCACGGCGGCGAAAGTGTTCGGCGTGGAACAGAAAGATGTTTCAAAGGATATGCGAAGGAAAGCGAAGGAAGTCAATTTTGGCATCATGTACGGCATCGGGCCATTCGGACTCGCGAACCGCCTGGAGATTTCTCAATCTGAAGCGAAGGAGATCATTGCCCGCTACTTCGAACGGTTCCCGAAGGTCAAGCAATACATCAATGATACTATCGCCTCCGCACGCACCAGCGGATATGTTGAGACGTTGATGGGACGACGAAGGTTTATGCCCGACATCAACAGCAGCAACCAGAACATCAGGCAGAATGCCGAACGGCAGGCAATCAACATGCCCATCCAGGGGACCGCGGCAGACATGATCAAGCTGGCGATGATCCACATCAGCGAAGCGTTCAATGCGAACGAGCTGGCATCACGGATGCTGATTCAGGTACACGATGAACTGGTGTTTGAGGTGAAGAAGAAGGAAGAAAAAGAAGTTCGGTCTCTTGTAACTAAGCACATGCTGGATTCGTTGAAGCTTAGCGTTCCCCTCGAAATCGAGATCGGCGTTGGGCAAAACTGGCTCGAGGCACATTAGCCCCCCTGCACCTTCCCCTCCCGCAACCTTCCGAAGGTTGCCTCGCGAAACCAGGTTACCTTCGGAAGGTTAGCTTGCCCGCCCCTAGTCCACCGTAACCAGCCCCGCCGTTTTCAAGGTCTCAAGATAGTTCAGGACTTCCTGGAGATCTGCTCTCCGGTCAGACTGAGTATCGAGCATGTTTTTGATATCGAGAACCGAGTTCCTTCCGTTGATCAGAAGCTGCATTTCAGAACGGTCGAACCTCGCCCCCTCCCCGCGCTGACCCCGCCCTCCCTGTGGGCGCGGGAGGAACTCACGATACCCTCCGTATCCGTTTGCTTTCACTTTCTCGGTCGGCTTCGGAAACACTTTCGAGGCCTTCTTCTCCGTTGCGGAGAGTTCAATCTTCACCGATTCTATTTTCAGTGCCTCAGCTGTGGCTCTCATGTGCCTTTCGAGGAGGTCCATTTGAGTCCTGACGAGCTGATCAACGGACTTCTTGGACGAAGCGATATACTCACCGACCTTCTTCTTGTCGACCGCCAGTTGCAGGACTGTCTCAAGTGTATTCTTCTCGTTTGTCGCCGCTGCATCGACATATGCACGGGATGACTTGTATGCCGCCGGCAGCGATTCCATTGTCGCCTTGTTGAGTTCTTCGAGCCCGCGCACTGTCTGGTGTGCCAGACGTGACGCAGCGTTGGTGGTGATTTCGCCTGCGATCTTGATCGCAAGCATGTCGTCCGCCGTGGCGATTGTGTAGGCACTCGCAGCCCCGATCACAGCGACACGCTTCAGTTGCGTAGGATCGGCTTTGTCCACATGATCGCCGGAGGTATGATACCACTGATCCGGCCACGCGATCATCATGATTCCCGGCACCTGCACGCCCCAATCGTTGAATACCTCGTGGTCCGATGCCCCGTAGTGCGTTTCGATGCTGTACGTGAACGGCTCGTCTGCACCCGTCGGGGCAACGATGCGATGTGTCACCGGGAACGCGTTCGAACGGTTCTGCAGATGCTCCTGGTTTCCCTCTCCAACGAAGCGGAAGTAGTTCTCCATCACGTCATTGACATAATGCGGATTACCGTACGTGGTTCGCATCAGGCACATATACGACTTGTTCTTGCTGAGCCATTCACCCACCATGTCCATGTTGATGTCGCACAGCGTTTTCTTCATCAGCTCTTTGTTTGCTTTCACCCATGGTCCCGTTCCCGAGAATTCCGGACCCCACAGGAATCGGATCGTACGTTTTGGCGGCGGGATACGCCCTTCCTTGATCAGCGTGTTGAGAGTGCGGGCAATCTCCAGAATCGCTGCGCATCCGGAGATATCATCGTTTCCACCCTGCTTCACATATCCCTCGTGAATGTGGGCGGAGAATATGACTTCGCCGGCGTTCGGATCAGTGCCAGGGATATAGCACGTGAGATCCTGAATTTCATACTTGCGCGTTTCCGCCACGACGTTTGCCCGGACGGAGATCTTCTCGCCGGCGAGCAGCCGCTTCTTGAGAAACTCGCCATCCCGAGGCGTCAGCTGGAATGCGAATTTCGCCGGCCGCTTGTTCTCCTGATCCCCGCGGATACCTCCAAACGGTATTTGAGTCGCATCGAAATAGGGACGCTGAGAAAACATCGAAATGACGCCGGCTGCACCGGAATCCATACACGCAATCTGATGGACAGACGACGCGGGCCCTTCCGTGACGACGATCTTGTTCTTCACATCCCTGCCTGCAAAATCCTCACGCCGGCCAAGGCCGACCCACACGAGTTCCGCTGTGACATCTGTCGTCACACTTCCCTGTGCGAGCATCGCAGCCATATCCACATAGGAGGCAAGCTTCTGGCGCATCGGAGAAACTTCCCACAACTCTCCCTTCACCGCATCCCATGTCTCCCCACCGGGAAACCGTACAAGTTCCACGCCCGGAAGATTGTACTCCTTCATCTTCTCCAGGAAGTACTTCGTTTCATAAAAGGTCGTTTCATATTCCGACGCTGACCTGTCTTTGTCATACCCTCCCGTTTCCATGATGAAGTGCCACGCGTTTTCTCCGGATGTCTCACCGATGATCTCGTTCATGACCCGCTCGGGCAGAAAAGTCCATTGAAGCCACGGCGTCATCTGTGCATTTGCTCCGATGGTCATGAGCAACAAGAGAGTAAGTACCGCCAGGGATTTATTCATCGGGACACTCCTTCAGGATTGGGAATCGGTGCTGTAGCTGGTTCTGATAATCACGGTCAGCGAGTGCTGTGAGAACCGTTGAATGGAGAATAGCACTTTCCGTCTGAAAAAGCAAAAGTCCCGGCACCGGGCCGGGACTTTGCTGATGCACGACGATGGTCAACAGTCGAAGATCAGACTTCCATAATCTCCTTCTCCTTTATGGCGAGGAGGTTGTCGATATCCTTGATGTGCTTGTCTGTAAGTTTCTGAGATTCCTGTTCGCCCCGCTTCCGCTCATCTTCCGAGAAGTGCTCCGCCTTTTCCGATTTCTTCAGATGCTCGATTGCGTCCCTCCGCACATTCCGAACGGCGATTTTCCCGTCTTCACCGAACTTCTTCACGAGCTTGACGAGTTCTCGCCGTCGCTCTTCATTCAAGGCGGGAATCGGCACCCGGAGTATGTTCCCGTCGTTGACAGGATTCAGGCCGAGATTCGCTGCCAGAATTGCCTTGTCGATAACACCGAGCATGTTCTTTTCCCAGGCCTGGACCGAGATCGTGTGGACGTCAGGGGTGCTGACGTTGGCAACCTGGTTGAGAGGCACCATGCTGCCGTAGTAGTCTACTTTGATACCGTCAAGAAGCGCCGTGGTCGCTTTGCCAGTCCGCACTTTCACAAGTTCTTCGCGCACAACTTCCACTGCCTTCTTCATCCGGTCTTCTGCATTCTTCAGGATATCCTTTACCATAGGGGGCTCGCTATTCGTTTATGATGAGGATTGCCGGAGTGGATTAGTGACCCGTTTCAGTTTTCCACAAACACCTTCGAACCTACGTTTTCACCCAAGATAATTCTGCGCAGGTTCCCGGGCGTGTTCATGTTGAAGATGATGATCGGAAGCTTATTCTCCTTGCACAACGTGATTGCCGTCAGATCCATGACGCGGAGGTCCTTTTTCAGAACGTCAAGGTAACTGATCTCAGGGATCCGTATCGCAGCCGCGTTTTTCTCCGGATCGCTGTCATAGACGCCATCGACTCTCGTCCCCTTCAAGATCACATCGGCTTCGATTTCGATGGCCCGAAGGGCCGCGGCGGTGTCTGTTGTAAAGTACGGATTTCCCGTTCCTGCTGCAAAGATAACAATTCTTCCCTTCTCGAGGTGCCGGATTGCGCGACGGCGGATGAACGGTTCAGCGATTCTTTCCATATTGATCGCTGTTTGGCACCGGGTATAGAGACCGTGTTTTTCGAGGGCATTCTGCAGAGCGAGGGCGTTGATGACCGTCGCGAGCATCCCCATGTGATCGCCGGTAACCTTGTCGATTCCGTCGGCCGAATTATCGATACCCCGGTAAATATTGCCGCCACCAATGACGATGCCAATTTCGACGCCGAGTTCCTTGATTCCTCGAATTTCCTCCGCAAAATCACTCACGACATTGGAGTCAATGCCATAGTCGCGGCTCCCCATCAGGGATTCGCCGCTGAGTTTCAGGAGAACGCGTTTGTATCGTGCTTTTTCCATGCTCCCTCGAGGACGAAAAAAATCCCGAATCGCTTCGGGATTTATGAGACAGTCTATTTAGAAGATTCACCAAGGTGAAAGCGTGTAAATCGACGGACGCCGATCTTCTCGCCTACCTTGCCCGTTGCATCGGACAGGAGGTCCTTGATCGTCTTGCCAGAATCCTTAATGAAGCTTTGCTCCAGAAGGCACACCTCCTGGTAGAATTTCTCCACCCTGCCCTCGGCAATCTTCTCTGCGATCTCGGGCCGCTTACCCTCATTGACCGCCTGGGCCTTGTAGATCTCTATTTCCTTCTGTAGCGTCGCCTCGTCGACATCTTCCCTGCTGACAAAGACCGGACTCATCGCCGCGATCTGCATGGCGATGTCGTGAGCCAATTGCCTGAACTCGGGCGTCTTTGCAACGAAATCGGTTTCGCAGTTCAATTCGATCATTGCGCCGATGCGTCCGCCTGCGTGTATGTACGCTTCGATGACTCCCTGGTTTGCTTCTCTCTCTGCACGCTTTGCAGCAACGGCCGCGCCCTTCTTCCGGAGATAGTCGGTCGCTTGTTCGATGTCACCATTTGACGCTTCGAGCGCACGCTTGCAATCCATCATGCCCGCGCCGGTTTTGTCACGTAGGGACTTCACTATTTCAGATGATATTACAGCCATATTCAAGAAACTCCTTCTTTAATGAGCTTTCTCAGAAGCTTCGGATTTCTCAGATGCCTCCTTGTTTTCTGCACCACGCGCCATTGCTTCGTCAGCCTGGCGGGAGGCAACTCTCTGGCTGCCTTCGATGACGGCCTCTGCAATCGCCCGCGCGATACACTGAACAGATTTCAATGCGTCATCGTTGGCGGGGATCGGGTAATCCACAAGGTCAGGGTCGACGTTTGTATCAACGATTGCGACAATTGGTATCCCGAGACGTCGGGCTTCCTTCACCGCGATCGCTTCCTTCTTCACATCCACGACAAACACCAGACCAGGCAGCCGCGACATCTCAACGACACCTGAGAGAATGTTCTGGAGCTTTTCACGTTCGCGATCGAGGAACAGTCTTTCCTTTTTGGTGATCTTCTCGAACGTGCCGTCACTTTCCATTTTCTCGATATTCGTGAGGCGCTTGACGCTCTTGCGAATGGTCTGAAAGTTTGTCAGCATGCCGCCCAGCCACCGTTGGGTGACATAGAATGATCCGCAGCGCTTCGCCTCCTCCTGCACAACGTCCTTTGCCTGCTGCTTCGTGGCAACAAACAGGGGTTTCCGGTTTTGCGAAACGATATTGGACACGGCATTGCATGCCGCTTCCAGCATTTCCTGCGTCTTTTTCAGATCGATGACATGAATCCCATTGCGCTCCATGAAGATGTAGGGCTTCATCTTGGGATTCCAACGGCGGGTGATGTGCACGAAGTGGGCACCAGCTTGCAGCAGTGCGTCGAGTTCTACACGGGGCATAAGTGATCCTTTTGAGTTAGTTCTGCTATTCCCGTCATCTCCTTACGGAATCCCGGCAGTCTATGAGACTGTCGAGACACTCCCGCTTGGATCGGAGAATATGATTGATGAAAAACTTCGATTAACGCTTTGAGAACTGGAACCGCTTACGGGCCTTCTTCTGTCCGTATTTTTTCCGTTCCACCATGCGGGGATCTCGTGTCAGCAATCCTGCATTCCGCAGGTTCTGCCGGTGATCCTCATCGAGCGACACGAGCGATCGGGCGATGCCGAGCTTGATTGCTCCGGCCTGACCGGTTGATCCGCCCCCTGCCACTCTGACTTTCGCGTCGTAGCGTCCCTGCGTGGATGTCGCGATGAAAGGCTTCAGAACATCTTCGCGCAGAACAGCGATCGGGAAGTACTTCTCGAGATCTTTGTTGTTGACAGTAACTTTGCCGGATCCGTCCGTGAGCTTCACGCGAGCAACGGCAGTTTTCCGACGACCGACAGTGATGATAGATGGCATTGATGTCCTTCTAAGAAAATAGATAGTTACAGTGGTAAATTCTCAGGCATTTGGGCGCTGTGCGGATGCTCAGGTCCAACGTACACTTTCAGCTTCTTGATCATCCTGCGTCCCAGGCGGTTATGCGGCAGCATGCCTTTCACGGCATGCTCGAGAATCATATGCGGTTTCGTCTTCATAACATCTACAATCGACTCGAACCGCGCTCCGCCAGGATATTGTGTATTGTGATAGTACTGCTTCAGCTCCTGGCGCTTGCCCGTTACAACCACCTTCTCAGCGTTGATGACAACAACGAAATCACCAAGATCGGCATTTGTCGTGAATGTCGGCTTGTGCTTCCCGCGAATTATGTGCGCGATCTTGGAAGCGATGCGACCCAATGTCTTTCCGCTTGCATCGACAATGAACCACTTCTGCTCGACATCTTCTTGTGTAAAGAACTTGGTCCTTGATGACAATTCCACACTAACCTCCGGATCAAAAGAATAGAACTCAGCTTCGTTTTCAAGTTTACAAATATAGCGCTCTTTGGCCGGAAAGTCAAACGTTTTCTGGCACTCCCACTCGGGCGAACGATGGAAGGCGAGGTTCTGAAGGAAATCTCGAGTGGACTGTGAACGAAGGGCTTATACCTGCTGTTCTGCGTGGTAGGAACTGCGGACAAGTGGTCCCGACTCAACGTGCCTGAATCCGATCTCAAGGCCGAATTCCTTGAGCATTTTGAACTCGTCCGGGTGTGCATAGCGCTCCACCGGCAAATGTTCATGCGTCGGCTGAAGGTACTGCCCGAGCGTGAGGATATCGCAGTTCGTCTTTCGGACATCTCGCATGACCTCAACGACCTCTTCCGTCCTCTCCCCGATCCCCAGCATGAGCCCGGTTTTTGTCACCATTCCACGTTTCTTTGAGCGGTCAAGCACCTCTAGTGACTGCTGGTAGTTCGCCTGGGGACGCACCGTACGATAAAGGCGGGGAACCGTCTCGAGGTTATGGTTCAGAATGTCCGGACGCGCATCGAGGACGATTTTGAGGGCCTCTTCACTGCCTTTGAAGTCCGGGATCAACACTTCGACCGTTGTTCCAGTCGCTTCTGCATGGATCAACCGAATCGTCTCGGCAAAAATCGGAGCGCCTCCATCCGCCCTCTCATCCCTGTTCACCGAGGTTATCACGGCATGCCGCACACCCATCAACTTCACGGCGTCGGCGACCCTGCGTGGTTCGTCCCAATCCAGGCCGTAGTCCGGTCGGCCGGTCTTTACCGCGCAAAACCCGCACGATCGGGTACATATATCACCCAGGATCATAAACGTTGCAGTCCCGGAATGCCAGCATTCGCCCATGTTCGGACAGCGCGCTTCCTCACAGACCGTGTGAAGCCGGTGTCCATCGATGATGTTCTTCAGCTTCGCGTATCCCTCTCCGCCCGGAATCTTCGCCTTCAACCACTCAGGACGGCGCGGACGGTCGGGTTCTCTCTTGCCTGCGGGAATTTCCTCGAAAATCTGCGCCACTTAAGAAGTCCTCGTAAAATCGTACTGTTCGAGATTCGAAACCACCTTGGCGAGGAATTGTCCGCCAAGAGCGCCGTCGATGATGCGATGGTCGAAGGCGAGAGTCAGGTACGCCATCGACCGGATGGCTATCGTGTCATTCCCCTGAGCATCCGTCAGCACCATCGGCCGTTTCTTGATCGCCCCGATACCCAGGATCGCCACCTGGGGCTGGTTGATAATCGGCGTACCGATGATATTGCCGAAGACGCCGTAGTTCGTCACGGTGAATGTCCCTCCCTGGATTTCATCAGGCATCAACCGCTTGGTCCGCGTCCGGACCGCGAGATCGTTGATGGCCCGCGCGAGCCCCAGGAAATTTTTCCCTTCAGCGTTTTTGATGACAGGGACAATCAGTCCCGTTGGAGACGCGACGGCGATTCCGAAGTTGATCGACTTCTTCAGGATGATCTTGTCCCCTTCCAAGGAACTGTTGACAAGCGGAAACGCTTTCAATGCCTGGATCGCGGCGTCAACAATGAAGGGCATGAAGGTGAGTTTAAACCCTTCTTGAGTCTCGAACTGCGCAGCATTCTTCGATCTAAAATCGACGATGCGCGAACAATCACATTCCGAAATGGCTTCCACATGCGGAGAAGTCTGCACGCTTCGGACCATGTGCTCTGCCATCTTCATCTGCACATTGTCCATCTGCACAACTTCGAATTGCGGAGGCGGATATTTTGCCTGAAGCTCCTTGATATCAACGCGTGCAAGCGGGGCCTGGACAAATGGGCCGGATCTTCCAGTCCGGTTCCTGAGATAGTCTCCCAGGTCGTGCTTGGTGACGCGGCCAGATAGTCCGGTCCCCTGCACCCGATCCAGCTCCGCAATGCTCACTCCTTCTTTCCGCGCGATTGAACGGACCAGCGGTGAATAGAACCGTTCCCCCTCGCGCTTCTGCTCCTTCCTTTCCCATCCCGCAATCACGGGTGCGGTAGCGGGCAGCGGGGTTGCGTCCACGGTCGCTGGTTTCGAAGAAACCGCCGTCGTTTGCTCGATCTTTAGGGCACCCGCGTCGGTCTCGATCACGGCGATGATCTTCCCGACCTCGACTGTCTCTCCCTCTGGCACAAGGATTCTCGAGAGGAATCCGGCGGACGGAGAAGGGATTTCCGCGTCGACTTTGTCCGTGCTGATCTCCAGCATGGACTCGTCCTGCTCGATCTTGTCGCCGGGCTTTTTCATCCAGCGAAGGATCTTCCCTTCCTGAATACTCTCCCCCATCTTCGGCATGACAACTTCCACAAGCATCAGCGGGCTCCTTTAATATGCGGCCAATTCTTCGAGCGCTGCCAGGATCTTCCCTTCGCTCGGAAGCATAGCGTTCTCGAGGGGAGGGCTGTACGGTACCGGAGTATCGAGAGCGCCGATCCGTTTCACCGGCGCATCGAGATATTCGAAACAGTGTTGCGCGATCAGCGCTGCGATCTCGGCGCCGAATCCGGCAGTGATCGTATCTTCATGCGCGACGAGCACCTTTCCCGTCTTTTTCACGGACGTGTAGATCGCATCGATGTCGAGAGGATTGATCGTACGCAAATCGATCACCTCGACGCTCACTCCGCGTTCTTCCATCTTGCGGGCGGCTTCAAGAGATTTGTGAACCAGCGCTCCGTACGTAATAACACTGATATCGCTTCCCGGTCTCTTCACCGACGCTATGCCGAAGGGTAACACGAAGTTTTCGTCTGGTTCAAGCGAGGAAGCATATCCCTGCCGGTACAATCCCTTGTGCTCCATGAAAATCACGGGATCATCTCCACGGATGGCCGCTTTCAGCAATCCTTTGGCATCGGCTGCGTTGGAGGGAAATGCGAGACGAATTCCCGGGACGTGTGCCAAAATGCTCTCAAGGCACTGGCTGTGGTAGTGCCCTCCATGAATGTATCCGCCGACCGGCACGCGAATGACGAACGGACATGTCCAACCGTTGTTTGACCGGTACCGGAACATGGAGATCTCATCGCGGATCTGCATGAAGGCCGGCCAGATGTAGTCTCCGAACTGAATCTCCGGCACCGGTGTCCACCCTTTCATGGCGAGGCCTGTCGCGATCCCAACGATGCTCGCTTCAGCAAGCGGCGAATTGAACGCGCGGGACGCACCAAACTGCGTTGAGATTCCTTTTGTCGCCGTAAAAACTCCCCCCTTGCCGTCTGCGACATCCTCTCCGAAGATGATCATTTTCGGATTGCGGGCCATCTCCTCTTTCAACGCATGATTGATCGCATCAACCAATACGACTTTCAGCCCTGTGTGTATCGGCTCCACGAAATCTTTTGGCGGATTTGCATGCGCATCACCGTACACAAAATGCTCAACCGTCGAGGGATCGGGTAATGGCCGTGATTCAGCCCAGCGCGCCGCCGCTTCGACCGCTTCTTTCGCTTCAGCCTGAATGCCAAGAGCTTCGTCGCCGGTGATGATCCCTTCTTCCATCAGAAATTGCGTCATGATCGGAATCGGATCTTTGGCTTTGTCGCTCTCGACGTCTTCTCTGGTTCTGTACTTGAGCTGGTCGTCCGAGGAAGAATGAGGCAGGAGACGCACGACATTGGCCCTGATAAGAGCGGGTCCTCCCCCCGATCGGGCCCTCGCCACAGCTTTCTCCATAGCGTTGAACACTTGACCAAAATTCGAGCCATCAACATCGAATCGTTCAAGCCCCTTGAACCCTCCCACAACTTCATACACTGATCCACCTGCGGTCTGGTGTTTGACCGGCACAGAGATAGCGTACCTGTTGTCCTGCACAAAGAAGATCACAGGGTATGCATCCCGTGCTGCCCAGTTTACCGCCTCAAAGAATTCTCCTTCGCTCGTGGCCCCCTCGCCGGACGAGACATACACGACTTCATCCGTCTGTTCTTTCTTGCATGCCATCGCAACTCCGACAGCCTGAAGATATTGTGTTCCTGTTGGACTTGACTGCGTCGGGATCCGGATATCGGGGCGACCGTAGTGCCCCTGCGGCTGACGCCCCCCCGTGGTCGGATCTTCGGCCCTGTGAAGAGAGGAAAGAAAAATGTCTTCGAGGGTCATGCCCATGTGCAGAGCAAACGCCATGTCACGGTAGTACGGGAAGCCCCAATCGTATTTGGGGCGGAGAGCTGCGGCTGCAGCGACCTGAGCCGCTTCGTGACCTGAACCGCCGATGTGAAAGAAGCACTTTCCCTGCTTGAGCATGATGAGGATCTTCTCATCTGCGCGGCGGGCAATCAGCATGGTGCGATATGCCCGCAGGAGTTCTTCCTTCGAGAGCTTCATTGCACTCGACCCTGCAACACGAACACGTGTCTGGGTAGACGGCATGTATTCAATGTCTCCTCTCGCGGGGATGAGGCCGCTCCGTAGCGGCTATTCCTGCGATGACTGAACATGGAGTGATTCAATCCGTTGCCGGAGCACTTCGGCACTTACTTCTACGGGCGTACAACCAAAAACGGAACAAAAAGATTCCGTCAGCCTTGCTTCGACATCTTCCACGCGAAGTTCTTTCCCCAAGAGCCGCTGCATGGATGTCACCCCTTTGTGAAAGATCCCGCACGGGATGATGCGTTCAAACTTCTGAAGATCGGTATTCACGTTGAGTGCGAATCCATGCATGGTCACCCAACGGCTTACCTTGACACCCATCGCGGCAATCTTCTCTCCTTTAACCCAAACTCCGGTCATACCTTCTTCCCGCTCTCCCCTGATGCCGTATCCGTCGAGGAGTCTGATGAGGACATCCTCGAGACATCTCAGGTACTTGTGAATATCGGGAGAGTAATGGTTGAGATCGAGAATCGGATAGCCAACGACTTGACCGGGGCCGTGGTAGGTGATATCGCCCCCGCGATCAATCCGGAAAACTTCTGTGCCGTCCTTGCTGAGTTCTTCCGCGGAAGCAAGAAGGTGGTTGGAGTCCCCCCCCTTGCCTATGGTATAGACGTGTTCATGTTCCGTGAATAACAGAACATCATCGATGAGGCCTTGAAGACGCAGATCAAAAAGCCGGCGCTGAAAGTCCCATGTATCGGCATAGCGAGTCCGGCCAAGATTACTGACAACGATCTGCATTCTTCCTCAGATTGTGGGTCTCTTTAGAGATGGATTGCCTGGCCAAAAGCGTCACCGGCGGCTTCCATGATCGCCTCCGACAATGTCGGATGGGCATGCATCGTCCGTTGTATTTCCTCGTTTGTGCTTTCAAGCGCTCTCGCAAGCACAAGTTCAGCAATCAACTCGGTTGCCTCTGCCCCCATGATGTGGGCACCGAGCAACTCTCCGTATTTTTCGTCAAAGATCAGTTTGACAGTTCCTTCGGTGGCCCCTATCGCCATCGCTTTGCCCAGCGGCCGATACGGGAATCGACCAACCTTGATCTTATGTCCGGCGGCAAGGGCCGACTCTTCGGTCATACCGACGCTTGCGACCTGCGGCTGGCAATATGTGCAGCTTGGGATATTCGAACGATCGAATCCATGCAGTGACTTGCCGGCGAAGTGTTCAACCGCGACGATGCCCTGATGAGAAGCTGCGTGGGCGAGCCACGGGGGACCCGACACGTCCCCGATCGCATAGATCCCGTCGACGCTTGTTTTTCCGAATTTGTCCACCACGATGGCAGCCCTGTCGACTTTCACGCCGAGGGCTTCAAGTCCCAGATTCTCCACGTTTCCCTGCACACCGACCGCCATCAGAGCGATCTCCCCTTTCACGTCGGATGTCCCTTCCTTTGTACTGACCTTCAGGCTCACGTCATCGCCGACGACAACCGATTCGACTTTCGCATTCGTAAGAATCTCGATCCCTTGCCTTTTCAGGCTGGACTCGAGGAGTTTCGTAATCTCCCTGTCTTCTTTCGGCAAAATCGAGGGCAGCATCTCGATGATGGTGACCTTCGTCCCGAACGTATTGTAGAAATAGGCGAACTCAACGCCGATAGCTCCTCCGCCGATCACGAGCAAGGACTTCGGGAGCGCCGGAAGCGTCATCGCTTCGGTGCTTGTGATGATTTTCTTTCTGTCGATCGTCGCGCCGGGCAGGGACCTCGGTCGCCCGCCAGTGGCCACGATCGTGAATTTCGTCTTGATCACATCGACAACCTTGCCGTCCTTCGTCACTTCAATCGAGTTTTTCGCAGTAAGCTTCGCCGTGCCGCTCACGACTTCGATCTTGTTCTTCTTCATCAGGTATTCCACACCTTTGGAGATGCGGTCAGCGACGTCCCTGCTGCGCTTGACAATCTTGCCGAAATCGAAGGTGAGATCCTTGTACGAAAACCCAAACTCCTCTGCCTTCTTGAAGGACTGATACATTTCGGCGCTTTTGAGAAGGGCCTTCGAGGGAATGCATCCCCAGTTGAGACAAATACCTCCGAGTTTGTCGCGCTCCACGATACAAACCTTCATCCCAAGCTGTGCAGCCCTGATTGCGGCCACATAACCACCCGGCCCGGCACCAATGACAGTGACGTCAAACTGTTTTTCTGGCATGGAAATCCTTTCGAGGTTAAGCGGGAACCGTGAGCGGAGGTTGCTCTCCCGGGAATCACAATGAGATCTGGAACTAAACCTGCGGCGAACGATTTCAATATAGCCATAACTCGAAAAAAAGGCAACCGACCCCCACCGCGCTCCCCGGGAACCCGAACGAGGCGAGATCCGGCGAACCTGCAAACACCCTCAAAGGGACAGATTGGAATTGATTCTTTTTCACAATTACCGTACTATGATGCAAAATCTAGTGCGGGATGACTGAGAAAGAACAGCGAGTTCTCGTTTCAAATCGGAAAGCGCGGCACGACTATTTCATCCTCGACACGTTGGAAGCCGGACTTGTGCTCAAAGGGACGGAGGTCAAGTCTCTGCGGGCGGGAAATGCCAATCTGCAGGACAGTCACGCTCTCATCAAGAACGGAGAAATGTGGCTCCTCGGGATGCATATCAGCCCGTATGCGCAGGCAAGTTTTGAAAAACACGACCCGCGGCGCACCCGCAAGCTTTTGGTGAGCAAGCGCGAAATCAGACGGTTGCTCGGACGAGTGCAGGAAAAGGGTTTGACGATCATCCCGCTGTCCGTGTATTTCAAAGGCCCGTACGCAAAAGTCGAGCTGGCGATTGCGCAGGGGAAAAAGAGCTACGACAAACGTGAAACGCTGAAACAACGCGACGCCAAGCGCGACATCGCACAGCGGCTTCGAAGACCAAACTAACTGGAGAATCACGAAGGAATTGTTTCCTCCCATCCAAGAACAGATGGACCTCATCAGGCGAGGCGCTTCAGAGATCATCCCCGAGGACGATCTTGTCAGGAAGCTTGAGAGATCCATCAAGACAAACAGACCCCTCCGCGTGAAACTCGGCTGCGATCCCAGCCGACCCGATCTCCACCTCGGTCATTCGGTAGTCCTTCGCAAATTGCGTCAGTTCCAGGATCTCGGCCACCAGGCGATCCTGATCATTGGTGATTTCACCGGCATGATCGGCGATCCGTCGGGTCGCAACAAGACGCGTCCGTCCTTGACGATCGAAGAAACCCGGCTCAATGGTCAATCGTACTTCGAGCAGGCAACCAAAGTCCTGGCCTCACAGCGTGTACGGATGGAATACAATTCCGAGTGGCTTGGGAAAATGAGTTTTTCGGATGTGGTGACTCTTGCAGGAAAGTACACCGTGGCCCGGATGCTGGAGCGCGATGACTTCACGCAGCGATACAAATCGGGCGAACCCATCGGCGTGCACGAATTCCTCTACCCTCTTGCCCAAGCGATGGATTCTGTTGCAATCGAATCGGATGTTGAACTTGGCGGGACCGATCAGAAATTCAATTTGCTGGTGGGACGCGACATCCAGCGGGAATACGGACTGGACCCGCAGGTCATCCTGACGACTCCCCTGCTTGTCGGAACGGATGGCGTGGAAAAGATGAGCAAGTCGTACGACAACTATATCGGGATCAGCGAATCGCCGCGCGAGATGTACGGGAAGACTTTGCGCATCCCTGATACGCTCATCTACTCCTACTACGAACTTGCAACGGATGTCCCAAACACGGAGTTGGCAGAGATTAAGAGCCAACTCGAAGATCCCGGATTGAATCCCAGGGATTTGAAACGAAAGCTCGCCCGGACTATTGTCACGTTGTACCACGCCGCCGACGAGGCCCGTAACGCCGAGGCTGAATTCGACAGGATTTTCATCGACAAGGATGTCCCGGATGTCATCGAGGAGTTCGCGTTGAGCGATGGGAGCACCGAGACAACCGTGGTCGGCATGCTGGCTCTTTCCAAACTCGCTTCGTCAAAGAGCGAGGCGCGGCGGCTGATCGAGCAAGGCGGCGTCTCCATCAATGGAGAACGGATCACGGACCTCAACGCCGGCATACCGCCAATCAAAGAGTTCATCGTCAAAGTGGGTAAGAGAAAGTTTCTGAAAATCGTGCAGAAGTAAACCAAAATCATCTCACGGAAAGGCGTCAGGCCGCGGGAAGAAGGGGTATGGATCGCCTCGCATTCGCAGCGACTTTGCGTGAGTATTCTCGGTTCAAGCGTTGTTTGCATCTACTATAATTCTTTAAGAGGGAGATGAGGAAGTGTTCGTACCAACTAAGATGTTCTTCACCAAAGGGGTCGGCCGGCATAAAGACTATCTGCAATCATTCGAGCTTGCCCTGAGAGATGCCGGCATCGAGAAATGCAACCTCGTCACCGTCTCGAGCATTTATCCGCCGAATTGCAAGCGCATTCCAAAGGAAGAGGGGCTGAAGTTCCTCGAGCCGGGCGCCATCACGTTTTGCGTCATGGCGCGCAACGCCACCAACGAACCGAATCGCCTCGTCGCGTCCGCAATCGGCGTCGCGCAGCCCGCTGACCAGAACCTTTACGGATATCTTTCCGAGCATCATCCGTTCGGCGAGACGGATGAACGTGCCGGCGAATATGCCGAGGATCTGGCAGCCACCATGCTCGCCTCGACACTCGGATTGGAGTTCGATCCGAACACGGCCTGGGACGAGCGGGAAAAAATGTTCAAGATGTCGGGAAAAATCGTTCGAACCTTCAACGTCACGCAATCTGCTGAAGGCGACAAGAAGGGAATCTGGACGACGGTTATAGCAGTGGCGGTTCTCCTGCCGTAACGATTCTTCAAGCATCTCAAGAAGAAGGGGCTGTCTCAGCGATGAGGCGGCCCCTGTTTGTTTCCCAACTCACTTCATCGTTCGAGATTCGATTGTTCGAATATTGAATTACGAAGTTTGTTTCCCCGCCAAACCCTCGATCAGCAGCACGAATTCCCCCTTCCTCTCCTCTTTCGCGAATTGCTTGTAGAGCTCCGGCGCAGTGCCGTGGAACACCTTTTCGGTGGGAAGTGTCAGGTCAAAAGCGACACAGATTCGACGTGAAGGACCGATGACATCGGCAATGTCCCGCACGAGCTGAACCAGTCTGTACGGGGCATCCATGAGCACGATGGTGCGGGATTCGCGCTTCAGCTGCTGCAACTCCACGATGCGTCGATTGCGTTTGGGAGACAGGAATCCTTCGAAGAGAAACTCTCGGATGGAAAAACCGGATACAATCAGGGCAGGCATGAGCGA
This sequence comes from Ignavibacteriales bacterium, assembly GCA_026390595.1. NCBI lineage: Bacteria > Pseudomonadati > Ignavibacteriota > Ignavibacteria > Ignavibacteriales > Ignavibacteriales bacterium. The sequence goes on along the minus strand of JAPLFQ010000016.1, from coordinate 83,440 downwards.
CGAAGCGCCGGGTATCGGTACGACAGAAATTCCCAACCGAATCGCCCTGTCGACAAGGACCTGGCCCGGATCTGAAAACACGGGCGTCCCGGCGTCAGAGACCAGCGCGACAGAGATTCCGCTTTGGATGCGATCGAGGATAACCTGCGACGCAGCCGCTTCGTTGTGCTCGTTGAGGCTTTCGACGGGCTTCTCGATTCCGTAATGCCTGAGGAGCCGCGATCCCTCCTTTCGCTCTTCGTACACAACGAGATCAACTTCTTTCAACACACGAAGAGCTCGCAGCGTGATATCTTCCCAATTGCCAATCGGCGTTGCGACGAGGTACAGTGTTCCTGCCATGGGGAATCACTTACCCGGTGGAGTATGGTAGACGCCAGGAGGCATGCCCTTTCGCATCGCTTCCCATTCTTTGACGAAGGTGATCATCAAGGCCGTCGTCGGCACTGCAATGAGTAATCCGAGGAAACCCAGGAAGTAGAAGAATACGAGGATCGAGAAAATCACGAGCAGGGGATGCAGTCCGATTTTACTTCCGACGATGCGCGGGGAGAGGTACATCGTCTCGAAAATGCGCAATGACTCGATCGAGAGGATTGCAAACAGGACTTTCGGCAACACCGGGGGATCGCTGAACATCGACACGAGAGCGGCGAGCGCCATAGTAATGATGAGCCCGAAGTACGGAATAAGGTCCAGAATCGCGGCGACAACACCGATCATCAGCGCATACTTGATGCCGACGATCGAGAAAATCGTTGCGATGATAACGCCCTGCAGCAAAGCCACCGTCACCGCTCCGCGGAGATACAGACCAATGACATCATCTGCTGTCTTCAGGTAGGATTCCACGCGGTCTCTGTACCGTTGAGCAAAGAGCATCGTGAAGCGATGACGGATCTTCGGCAAGTCAGACAGCAAGTAGAATGTGAGAAACGGGACGAGGACGACATAGAAAATCTGCGTGACGAGGTTGCCGATGCTGCTCGCCAGCATTAACATGCCGCGCACGAGGTTCTTGAGGATATCCTCCAGTTTTGGCGTGAACTGGCTCGTGATCGTGTTCCGCACTTCATCTCCCGAGACGCCGTATTTCTCAAGAGCTCTTACCATACTGCTATTCCAAACAAATGTGTTGAAATCGACAATTAGTTTTGAGAGTGAATCGAGAATGCCCTCAACCTGCGTCAACACCACCGGAAGCACGAGGAAGAAGAAGAGCACGATCAAGCCGAGAAGAATCAGGATGAGAATCATCGAGGTGACCCAGCGAGGGACACCCCATTTTTCGAAGCGCTCAACGATCGGGTTCATCACATAGGCAAGCACAAGTGAGACCGCGAACGGAGCAAGCAGCGATGATATCGAGGAGACGAACCAGATACTGAAGAGAATTACACTCAACCACATTATTTTCTTGGCAAGGCTGTATCCACGCAGGGGATACAGAAGGAACAGGATTGCGCCAAGAAGAAGGAATGGTGACAGGACAGATTGAATGGAATAAATCAGAACCAACAGGAGCAGAATAGCTCCGATAAGGAGAACAATTTCGATACGACCGAGAGACTGAAACAACGAATCCCAGTGCGTGTCGAGCGCATCGACCTGTGGTTCAACACCTGGACGCAACCTCTGTGGACGCCTCTTGGCACTCATGATCTCTCCCCCTTGGACGACGAAACACCAGTGTGGCCAAATCCCCCGCCGCCGCGAGCAGTCTCATCCAGCGACTGCACTTCGTCCCACTCGACCCTGGCGTATTTCTGAACAATCATCTGCGCGATACGATCACCACGCCGGACGGTGAACGGTTGTTTTCCGAAATTCGTGAGCACGATCTTCACTTCGCCGCGGTAGTCCGAGTCAATCGTCCCGGGCGAGTTCAGGATCCCAATCTGGTGTTTGATGGCGAGACCGCTGCGAGGACGTACCTGTGCCTCGTACCCCTCGGGAAGCTGAACGCTGATCCCGGTTGGGACAAGAATGGTCTCGGCAGGATTGATACAAACATCGGCCTCGACATTTGCAACAAGGTCCATCCCCGCTGAACCTGATGTTGCATATGCCGGGAGCGGAAGGTCATGTTCCCCCTGACCAACGCGGCTAATGCGAACTTTGATGTGTTCTGACAAGTAGGTCTATCACTCTCCGGAAGGTTTCTGTGAAATAAATATATGCAAGAGTGAAAAGATAAGCAAACCACCTGAAATGACGAGCCCCGGTGCGGCATTGCGCATCGGGGCCCCGTCCTCAAAAAAGGCTCTCTTGTACTCGCTTAGCGTCTTGGCTCTGGAAGTTGCTTTTCCTTCTGCAATCGTTCGCGCTGACGCTCGCGTTTGTCCATCTCGTTCATAAGGGAATCCAGCTTCGACATCTTGCGCTCCTTTCCCTGGACAGCACGACCGCGCGATCTTGGATCTCCCTTGAATACCTCAAAGCCTCCTCCGTTGACCGACTTCCCAATCCGTACCGCGATACTATCCATGTCGAGGTTGAAGAAGAAGGAACTGTCGTCCCCTCCGAGTTGCATATTGAATCCTGCACCTGGCTGTTGACCATGTCTCCCAACCTGCTCTGACATACGAGGCCTCACCCACGGATCCCTGGGCATTGCGGGCATACCCTCCCATCCCGTGCTGACCTGAATGCTGAATGAATCCGAATCCCCGGATATCCGCACATGAGGTGCCGGCGGACGTTGTTGCATACTCACCGCCATCTCGCGCTCCGCCATCCGTCGTATCAAACTGTTTACGTGCACCCCTACAGTCCTCTGTCTTTCCACCATCGCTCCGGTGTGACGGCGCAAACTGTCAAGATCAATCTCGAGTCGCGAGACGAGAACCGTATCGGGCGAAAAGACCACGAACTGCGCCATCCCTTCAGGAGTCCTCATCGTATGATAGATGCGCTCGGCGGATTCCGGTCCACGCCGTCCGCCAGCCAGCATATACGTCGACTTCCTGGAATGCAGGAATTGTTCGAACTTCACACGCTGATCGGGTTCCAGGGCCGCAGCAATACCGGAAAGCATGACCCGGTTCAATCGCGAGAGTTCTGGATTGACGGCCATCGCTTTGTCCTCGGCCACCAGGATCGAACCTTCGAGCTTCACCCGGCCGAGGTCGAGCAAAGAATCAATAATCTGGAGCTGTACATGGCTCGGTTGCACCTCATCGACAAAATCCTGCACCGTCACCGTAGGTGTCTTCCGCTCCCTCTTCTTATCAACATCGATCGTGTAGCCGCGGGCAGAGTCTTCATTTACGCGCATTTCCGTTTCCGCCTTCGCATCGAGAGGAAGCGTACCAAACATGGCAAATTGCAGCGCCTGGTTCTTGTCGATATGCGTGAAGAGGGGCATCAATGAGCCCTTGAGGACATTATCCTCGACTGCCTTCTGCACCCGCTCCGATTGCCTGCTGACGTATTCAATCAGCCTGGAGCGCTGCTGGAACATCAGAACACCAAGAACGAGCACAACAATCGCACCGCTGATGGCAACAGCCGGCACATACTTCCGCGGAAATGGGAGGAGATTGTCCTCTTCCCTCTTCCTTCGTTCGAGCTCTGTGGAAAACCGGCTCCAGAAGCCGTAGGACGGCGGAAGCTGTCGCTTCGATGTCAGCAGGCTCTTCAATGCCCTGAGTTCTTCAAATTCCTTCCGGGCTTCGGAATCCTGCGACAGGATGGTTTCCACATCGTGTATCTGTCGCTCATCGAGCTCTCCGTCAAGATAACCGGAAAGCAGCTGAGACAGTTCGGTCTTTGTCTGAGGTTTCATCTTAGATTCTCTCCTTCAGCAAAGGCTCAAGAACTTTTCTCAGCATCGCGCGGGCGCGCGACAGTCTTGACTTCACTGTACCAATTTCGCATTCCATAATCTCCGCAATTTCTTCATAGGATAGTCCGTCGATGTCTTTCAGAATGACGGCGATACGATACTTCTCCGGCAACGTCTTCAATCCGGCGGCGAGCAACTCCTGCGGCTCATTGTCATGCTGCTCAACAACAATCTTCGATCCCAATTCCTTGTCCGACGACTCCAGCATGGTTTGAAGCGAGAACCAACGCCGAACCTTTCTTTTCCTAAGCTCATCCCTGCTCTTATTGACGGCGATGCGATACAGCCACGTGTAAAAGGATGACTGGAACCGGAACTGTGACAGAGCTTCGTACGCTTTGATGAACACTTCCTGGGACAGATCATCGACCACTTGCTGGTCGTGGAAAATGGAATAGACCAGATTCCTGATTCGTTCCTGGTAACGCTCGACCAAAATGCGATAGGCACCCTGCTCTCCCTGATGCACAAGGGTGATCAGCACTTCGTCGCTTTTTGCTTTCAGTGGTGCTTCAGCCGGCTGCGCCAGCGTTTGATAGGCCATCGGCTGCTTTATGTGTCCGGATTCAGTCATATAGACGTATCGAAATCCCTTCGTGTTCCTTCTTACGTTGTCCCTCTAGGGTCCTTCGTATACAGTCATACCGGGCCGTTTGTTGCATTTTATCAGGGATTCAGTTCCCCGGAGTCGGATAAAAAAAGAAAGCCCATGAACGCCCCTTTGTCAGGTCTGGCGAACACGGGCTTCATTATTCAGGCTGACGTTGGCTGGTCAGGCCGCGGCTTCCTGCCCGATTCGTGCCGGAGCAGAATTGACTCGTTTTTCGAATTCATCGCGGAACCGCCGGATCATTGATTGAACCGGCCACGCCGCAGCATCACCGAGAGCACAGATCGTGTTCCCTTCGATGTTGTTGGCAATGTCCATCAACAGATCGATGTCGTCCATCCGGCCTTCCCCCTTCCCGAACCGTTTCAGGATTTTCCAGAGCCATCCAGTTCCTTCACGGCACGGGGTGCATTGCCCGCACGATTCGTGATAGTAAAACATCGCGATGCGTTCAATGACCCTGATAAGGTCCGTGTCTTCATCCATGACTATCATGCCCGCTGTTCCGACAGACGATCCGGCTGCTTTCAGGGACTCTGCGTCCATGCATGCGCCTTCAAGTTGGTCACCGCGCATGATCATCGTCGAAGAACCTCCGGGGATGAGAGCCTTGATCTTCTTGTCTTCCGGCACACCGCCCGCGTGCTTGTAGATGATCTCGAGCAAAGGTACTCCGGTGGGCAGTTCATAGACACCGGGCTTGTTGACATGTCCGCTGATGCCAACGAGTATCGGTCCGGGATGTTTCGGCGCGCCGATCTTCGAATACCATTCCCATCCATTGTTGAGAATCAATGGGATGTTGCTCATGGTTTCGACATTGTTGATCGTCGTCGGGCAGCCCCACAAACCAAACTGGGCAGGGAAAGGAGGTTTAATGCGCGGGTAGCCACGCAAACCTTCGATAGAATTCATCAGCGACGATTCTTCACCGCAAATGTAGGCGCCGGCGCCTTTATGGATAACGATGTTGGTTGAGAACGAAGATCCCGCGATGCTGGTCCCCACATACCCCTTCGCATACGCGTCGGCCACCGCTTTCTCGACCATGCGGATCCACTTGCCATACTCGCCTCTGATATAGACGTACGAGGTGGTGACACCCATGGCGTATGCGCCGATCAGAATCCCTTCGATCAGGAGATGAGGATTGGATTCAAAGATCTGCCTGTCTTTAAATGTTCCGGGTTCCGACTCGTCACCGTTCACACAAAGATACTTTGGCTTTGTCGTTTGCTTAGGCATGAAGGTCCACTTCAATCCTGTGGGGAAACACGCTCCTCCCCTGCCGCGCAAGCCGGACTTTTTCACTTCATCCGTCACTTCCTCAGGCTTCATCCCCAGGGCTTTCCGAAGCGCCTTGTAACCGCCGTGCGCCTCGTAGACGTCTATCATGTGCAGTCCGTGTATGTCAGGTAGAATATACTTTTCCATGGCAGTCTACTCTCGCTCCAGCTCTGCGATAATCCGATCGAGTTTCTCTTCCGTGAGGTTCTCGTAGTATTCCTCGCCAACAGCGAGCATCGGCGCAGTTCCACACGAACCCATGCACTCAACTTCTGAGAGCGTCCATTTCTTGTCCTTCGAGGTCTCCCCCAAACCGATACCGAGACGTTTTTCGAGATGTGCGACAATCTTGTCCGATCCGCGAAGCATGCAGGAGACATTCGTGCATACCTCGACGTGCCGTCTCCCCATCGGCTTCGAATTGAACATTGTATAGAAGGTCACGAGGCCGAGCACGTGACCAAACGTCACGTTTAAAATCCCGGCAACATACCGCATCGATTCTTCGGAGATGTAGCCGTGCTCCTCCTGCACCATCCAGAGCACCGGCAACACCAATGCCTGCGTCGTGGGGTAGGACTTCTTCAAGTCCTCTATCTTGTCGAGATTTTGTTGAGATAGCATTCTGGTAATTGTCGATTTGCGATGGTTCGGTTTCGCTCACCACGAGATTACGATTGTCGATTATTGTCGCTCGTCGTCTTCAAATCGACAATCGACATTCGGCAATCGAAAATCATTTATCTGCTTCTCCCATGACCGGGTCGAGACTGCCAATGACTGCGACAACATCGGAGATCATGCAACCCATAATCATCGTTGGGAGGGATTGGAGGTTTACGAATGACGGAGAGCGGATTTTTAGCCGCCACGGGTAACCTTTGCCGTCACTATATATGTAGAAGCCCAGTTCACCCTTGGGCGCCTCGACAGCGCTGTACGTCTCGCCGACAGGTGGATCGACTCCGAAATTCACCAGCATGAAATCGTGAATAAGCTCTTCCATCCGCGTGTAGATGCGCTCTTTGCGGGGAAGCACCTTCTTCGGTTTGAATGCATGCACATCGCCGGACGGCATCTTCTCCAGCACTTGCTTGATGATGCTGACGCTCTCCCTCATCTCGGCCATTCGGACGTAGTACCGTGCGAGTGCATCGCCTCCCTCATACAGCGGCACACCGAAATCGAGATCTTTGTAGACGAGATACGGATTCGCTTTCCGAAGGTCATGATCGACACCGCACGCGCGAAGGCCGGGGCCCGTGAGACCCAGGTCGACCGCCTGATCCCGTGTGATAACCCCAACGCCATCCGTGCGCTCGAGGAAAATTCGGTTCGTGTTGAGGAGTTTCTCGCATTCGACGAGGTGGCCGGGCAATGCTTCCACGAATGCTCTTACCATCGCAAGCGTCGATGCTTCCACGTCCTGTGCAAGTCCGCCGATGCGCGTATAACTTGTCGTGAATCGTGCACCCGCGATATTTTCGAAGATATCATACTGCTTCTCCCGCTCACGAAACGCCCACATCCAGACGGTCAGCGCTCCAACATCCATCGCAAGCGAACCGAGAAACATCAAGTGCGACGAGATACGCGCGAGTTCCGAAATCATTACCCTGATATACTGAGCACGGGGAGGCGCTTCAATCCCGAGGAGTTTCTCAACGGCAAGAGCATACGCCGTGTTGTTGTTCAACGGGGAGAGGTAATCGAGACGGTCTGTGTGAGGAATAAACTCGTGGAACGTGGAATTCTCAGCCAGCTTCTCATAGCCGCGATGGAGATAACCGATTTCGGGCACGCATCCCACGACGGTTTCACCGTCGAGTCGAATGAGAAGCCGCAGCACACCATGCGTCGCCGGATGCTGGGGGCCCATGTTGAGGATCATATCATTCTCAAGCGGATCTTCAAACGACACGCTGGTGTTCTGGTCCTCAAGGGCCTGAAGAATCTTCGTCTTTTTCGGGACTTCTTCCATTCGGGTTTCCGTCACTTGTTCTTCGGCAGAGGAATGGATCCGGGGATTCCCATGAGAGGAAAGTCCTTCCGAAGCGGGAAATGTTCAAAATCCTCGGGCATGTAGACCCTTCGCAGATCAGGGTGCCCTTCAAACACTACGCCGAACATGTCAAATGTTTCGCGTTCGTGCCAGTTCGCTGTGCCCCACACACCAGTGACGGTCGGGACCTTGAGGTCTGCTTCTTCGGTGAAGGTCTTCAGACGAAGTCGGAACTTGTTCGTCAGCGAGTAAATGTTGTAGATCACCCCGAATCGATTCTCGGGAGTGTTCATGTCAATGCCGCAAAGATCCATTAGGAAATCGAATTTCAACTCTGCATCCTCTTTGAGGAAGCGGCAGATGTCGACGATCTGGTTCTTCGGCACGACGATCGTGAGTTCATCCCGGAATTCACTGGGAAGGACACTTTCTTTCCCAAACCGCGCCTGCAATTTATCGATGATAACAGCGTTCATTCCTCAGCCTGAGATTATCGGGAGAGCCTGCGGTTGGTTGAGCTTCGCTTCGCCTACATACGCAGGGAAGCTCCCCTTACTCTCTCCACGTTGCACTTTTTCCTGCAGTTTGATCAACGCGTTGAGCAGATTATCCGGACGGGGCGGGCAGCCTGCGACATAGACATCGACAGGGAGAAACTGGTCAATGCCCTGCACAACTGAATAGGTACGATACATTCCTCCGGATGATGTGCATGCGCCCATCGCAATCACCCATTTGGGATCCGGCATTTGGTCGTAGATTTTTCGCACGACCTTGGCCATCTTGAACGTCGTCGTTCCTGCGACGATCATCACGTCGGATTGACGCGGGGAAAATCGAAACACTTCCGACCCAAACCGTGCAACGTCAAAGCGCGGGCCGGCAAACGCCATCATTTCGATAGCGCAGCATGAAATGCCCATGGGCATCGGCCAGAGAGAATTCTTGCGGCACCAATTGATTGCGAGGTCTATTTTCGTGGTAAGGAAACTATCACCCAGCGCATGCTCTAATCCCATTCAAGAGCTCCTTTCCTCCAAACGTAAAAATACCCAATCAGCAGAATTGCGATAAAGACCACCATCTCAATAAACCCACCCACCCCCAACTGCTTGAAGGAGACAGCCCAAGGATAGAGAAAGACCACTTCGATGTCGAAAAGGATGAACAGAACCGCAACCATGTAGTACTTGACGGAGAACCGTTCGCGTGCGCTCCTGACCGGGTCCATACCGCTTTCATACGTCGAGAGCTTCTCCGGCGAAGGCCGGCGCGGCCCAAACCACTCGTTCAATTTCACCATGACTACGCCGAAGATGATGCCCCCGGCGACCATGACGAATATCGGAACATAGCTTTCTAGCATAAAAACACTCGAACTGGGAATAACGTTGCAGCATGCTGTTCCTGAAGCATACCGCGATGCAAAATTCCAATGAGGTTAAACAAAATTGGTCAAAAAGTCAAACAAATCAATGGGTTACGGATCAATGCAACTTCAATTCGACATTTTCGAGAGGCCACCGCGCACGGAGTCTCAGCGTGTCAGGATATTCAGTAAACCGCTCTGATCGCCGGAAAGGAAAGACCTGACCCGGAGAAAATTTTCCATCATCATCGCGATCTCTGAATGCCTGAAGGAGATATTTGCCCTCGAGCAGGTCGCTCAGCATGAACGGTCCGGGCTGAGAAAGCCGGACGACATATTCCTTTGGCTCCTTCCTCGAGACGTTTCGGGCTACGAGGAAGACATCGCCTTTGGGATCTGACACGCTCACATCGTGGATGAAACCTTCGATGCTGCTGAACAACTCGTCATCAATAGTTTGAAACCGGAATACCCGCAGCGAATCTTTTCCGGCTCGCCCTGCCAGGTTCATCACGCTCCGCATCCCGATTCGAAGTGTAAACCATGTCCTGCTGGCCAGTCTTCCTTGAGGCATAACTTCCACCGAGGCATCGGAGAGCCAGCGCAGCCTGAGAGGAACCGCGCTGCGACTACTATCAATGAGAGAGATCGAGTTCCCCGCTCTTTCCCGCTTCACGGCGTCCGAGAAGCTGAGCAGGAACTTCGGCTGGAGATCAATTTCCTTTGCACTGTCGGCCAGAGAGATCGATGCGATCCTGGGAGCCAGTGTATCTCTTACCTCAGAACCCGAAAACGTCAGGCGATTCGCCGAGGGGCTGACTCTCAAGCCGTTGACGCCGCGTAGAGACGAGATCTCTACACGATACCCCTCCCCGGCTCGTTGCGTGTCCGTAACGACGACGACTGAGGTCATTTTCGGAATCACCGGACATACCGACAACACGCCAAGTGGCTTCTGACTCACGGTGTCTGAAACCCGAAACCAGTTTGCGCTGAGGCCGCTGGTGTCCATCGGCGAAGACAATTCAATCATCACGTGTCGATTGTTCGTGGAGGCCGCCTTCGTCATCCGGACAGCAGTCGTGTCTTCCTTGCCGAGCCTCATCCAGACCCCTGCTTTGAGCGTGTCCGTCGGAGTCAGAACAATTTCGTCAGGCTGAGCCCCGAATTCGTCAGTCTCCGGATCGTACAAGAGATTCTTGTAGTCATCCCGTACGGCAATAATTCGATACGATCCGAAGGTAAGATGCCTCAGAAGAAATCCGCCATCCTTCCCTGATTGCGTAACGTAGTCCGGCTTCGTCGTTCTTGGGTCCAGTGTGTCAGGATTGAGGCCATCGAGCCTATATGCAAAAATCATTGCTCCAAGCGCAGGGTCGGTTTCCCTGCGCGGGAACACTCTTCCCTCTACCGCACCATGGTCGATGTCCTCACCCGTCGTAAAGGCAAGGGTATACGATTGCGCCATCTTGTTGCGATTGTGGAGATCCACCACATCGGTTCCGATCGTGACGACGTACGTCGTGCTGCGCCGCAAGGTTCCTGCAAAGCGTATTTCGACTTCTCGTCCGGACCAATCGAACTCGAGTTGGCCGAGCGAAGGCGAAACAAAGACTGCACCTTCGACACTTCGATGGTCGACATACTCGTTGAATTCCAGCGTGATGCTTCGGCCGCTGAAGCGGGTGGCATAATTCGCAGGGATCGTTGAGGCCACAGTCGGCGGATCGGTATCGATCGGCCCCCCTTCCGGGGCACGTTGGCCGGCGCAAGAGAGGAGAATGAATGGAAGGAGTACTATGAGGAGGATATTGCGCATCAGATCATTTTCTTGTCGTGACCCGGAGTTTTATTGATGGGTGAATATAATAAAACGGTAGTGGAGAAGAAAGGAACGAGAAAGCGAGGAGGGGGACGCTCGTCGGCCTCGTTGGATACATTCCACCAGGTCAGACCGTGGGCGCTCGATGGTCCGCCTACGCCGACCTGCGACGAAGCAACGCTTCGTCCTACGGTTCAACCAGCCCCTTTTTCACGTAGGTCCACCGCCAATCCCGCCAATTGCGACACAGTCCGGCCTTCACAGGATTCTCCAAGATGTACCAGATCGTCCTCTCTAGCTCTGCGCCATCTCGGATGACATGGTCGTAGCTTTCGTGATGCCAGAAAGCACCGGAACGATTGAGGCAGGCGTTGCAGGTGACAGCGGTGTAAGATTTCAGAGATTGGAGGATTCTGTAAAGCGAAGCATCGCTTCGCTTTACATGCATTAACACATGCACATGGTTTGGCATCACACAGGCGGCGAGCATGTCGTAGATATTACCGTCCCGGTAGAGCAATGCACTCATCACGACAGAAGCGACTCGATCGTCCCCAAGCCAAGTGGGCCCATTGCCTGCTCGATCCAGCAATCCATCATATTTATCGAAATAGGTCGCTCCCAATTCTCGGGTAAGTTTCCTTTGCTCTTCAGACTTGCCGACCTGACGCACTTTTCGCTTTATCGCTTCATGCTCATGCTTCAATCTCACAACGACCTCAACAGGCAGCGACCCAGCAAGGCGAAACGTCACGTGAAACGTCTCTCCTGGCGGCTGGTAGTGCGGAAGACGTCTTCGGTAGAAGATCTTTGGATCTGGTTGCATGTCCCTCTGGTAAGTCGTCCTGAGGGAATGTAATCGGCGGGAGATTGCAGGACAACAAGTTTCAATTTGCACTCTGGCTGGCAGCACGAACTTCAGCCCACCGCGGGGCGGCCGTTGGGAGAAACAACGCTTTGTCTGACAATTCGGCCAGCCTGACTTACGAGCCAGCTGCTTTTGCGGCTTCACGTTTCATTCGCCGGTATGAGTTCACCGCTTTCTGGTGTTCGGCGTAGTTACGGGAGAAGACGTGCCCGCCGGTTCCGTCTGCAACAAAATAGAGGAATGAGTGCTTTTCGGGATACAGAGCTGCGAGAATAGATTTCCGGCCTGGATTGTTGATTGGCCCGGGGGGGAGTCCATAATAAAGATATGTGTTGTACGGAGAATCGATTCGAAGATCTGAGTAGGTCAGCCTTCGCTTCCATTCAGGGAGAGCGTACTGCACCGTCGGGTCTGCCTCCAGGCGCATTCTCTTTTTCAGTCTATTGAGGTAGACACCGGCAATAACCGGTCGTTCCCGATCAAGTATTGCTTCCCCTTCGACAATCGAGGCAAGCGCAAGGACCTCCTTCATCGAAAATCCCAGATCATCCTGACGACGTTTCAGACTGTCTGCGTAGAACTTCCTGAACTCCCCCACCATCCGCTCGATGATCTCCTCTTCGCTTACCTGCCAGAGAAATTTATACGTGTCCGGCAGGAGGTATCCCTCGATCGATGGAGCATCGATCCCAAGTTCCTTTCGGAACGAACTGTTGTCGCAGAGCGAAATGAACCGCTGCGAGTCGACACCGAGGATCTTGCCGCATTGGAGAGCAATCCGTTCCATCCTCCATCCTTCCGGAATCGGAATGTTGATGAGAATGCGGGACTTCCCTTCGGCGAGATCGTTGAGAATCGCAATATTTGAGAGCCCGCGCGGGAACAGGTATTTTCCCACCTTCATCGTTTTCGTGAGGCCGAGTACCCTGCCGGCCAGGCTCAGAGTCCACCGGACTCGCAGAACGCCGGAAGACTCGAGCGAATCGAGCACCGTTCTGAACGAGGCGCCGCGGGGTATGATGACGGTGCGTTCCGAAGCAAGCACCGAGGTATTCGACGCAAAGAAGATTGCATACATCGTCCCGGAGGCGAGAGCCAAAAGCACAATGGCAACGGCCTGCACCCACCGTTTCCGGAAAGATCCCGATATGGACGATCCTGCAGACAGAGAATCACCTTTTTGATTTCTTTTTCTGCTCGTGCATATAGACCCGCTCCACGCTGCGGGCTTCGTCAATAATACGTTCAAAGAGCCGCCGGACGGCAGGCGAGGAAAGAGGTCCTTTGTTGCAGGCCGTCACATTCTTCATCACTTCCACCTCACGCTCCGGAGAGTACGCGTCCAACCCAAGCCTGATCTTGATCTTTCCGATTTCTGTCGCGCACATCGTGCGCTCGTTCAGCAGGTTCACCAGCTGCAGATCTATATCATCGATTTTCTTACGCCAGACATCAAGCTCATTCATAATGAATCCCGGTTAGTTTGGACGAATTGAACGAAGGAAATCGACAGCAGCGCGAAGGGCTTGTTCTTCGGACGCTGCCTTCCCCAACACATTAATGAGAGAGGATCCGACTACCGCTCCATCCGCATATTCCCAGACGCGCTGCACGTGCTCACGCTGTGAGATCCCAAAACCGACAACAAACGGCTTCCGGGAATTCCTCCGTACCCTCTGCAGAAACTCGTCCAAACCTCCCCCCTCACCGAACTGTGCTCGCGAACCTGTCACACCCGTGACAGAGACACAATAGGAAAAGTCCGTCGAGCAACCATCAATCTCCTTGATCCTCGCGTCGGAACTGGTTGGAGCAATCAGAAATACGTTGCTGATTCCGCACTTCCGACTTAATGTCGTCATCTCGGAAGCTTCCTCGGGAGGAAGATCGGGGATGATGAGCCCATCGACACCGGCCGACTTGCACCTCGCCAGAAACTTTTCAACTCCGAATCGGATAATCGGGTTGATGTATCCCATCAACAGAATTGGAAGTTCACTGTCGGCTCGGAATTCGCGCACCGCTTCGAGAATTCGTTCAGCCGTAGCACCGTTCTTCAATGCAATCTCGGAAGAATGCTGAATAGTCTCACCGTCGGCAAGAGGATCAGAGAACGGAATCCCCACCTCAATGAGGTCCGCTTCCGCTTCCTCAAGTGCCCGGAGCAGGCCAAGCGTCATACCTTTGAAGGGAAACTCAGGCGTGATGTACGGAACGAGCGCTTTTTGGCCGGCGGCTTTGAGGCTGGCGAACTTTTTCTGGATCCGATTCATTTCGGCATATTGTTGGTTGCTCTTTGCCCGACCGACGCTTCGGGATTGTTGCCCACGACAGCGAATCATGCAAGCGACAGGTTTGGCTCCGCTGTCAATTCGAGACTTGATGTCTTCCCTGACTGCATTTTCGTGTACCCGACCATCGCCACCATCGCCCCGTTGTCGGTGCAGTATTCAAATTTCGGCATGAACACAGACAATCCATGGCGAACGGCAGTTTCCACCATCCTCGTGCGGAGTTCAGAATTCGCTGAAACGCCCCCGGAGACTGTGATACTCTTGACTCGTGATGCCTGAGCAGCGCGAATTGCCTTGTTGACGAGCACGTCCACGACAGCCGCCTGAAAACTGGCACACAGGTCAGAGCGCAGTTTCTTCTGAGTGATCGACGCCTCAGCTCCATCAGAAAATGGTATGAAGCCGCTCTTTCTAAGATAATAGAGGACGGAGGTCTTCAGTCCGCTGAAACTGAATTCGAGCGATCCCTCTTCGAGGTACGGACGGGGAAAACTGACAAACGCAGGATCTCCGTCTTTGGCGTACTTGTCAATCAGTGGTCCGCCCGGATAGCCAATTCCAAGCATCTTCGCCACCTTATCGAATGCCTCTCCAGCCGCGTCGTCCTTCGTCTCGCCGAGGACCTGATGTTCAAACGGTCCCTTCACCAGAACGAGTTGGGTGTGTCCGCCCGAAACAGTCAGGTTTACGAATGGGAATTCGGGCTTTGGATCGTCGATGAGGTTGGAGAAAATGTGGGCCTCCATGTGGTCGACGCCGACAAACGGAATCCCCAGGCCAAGGGCCATGGATTTTCCGAAGCTCAGACCAACGAGAATTGCGCCGACCAACCCGGGCCCATAGACGGCGGCGATCCCGTCGAGTTCGTTTTTGGAGACCCCGGCTTTCGCAAGCGCCTCCTCCACAACCGGAATTATGCGGCGCTGGTGCGCCCTTGAAGCCAGTTCAGGGACGACCCCTCCGTATTGCGAGTGGAACAATTGCGTCGCCGTGACATTCGCCAAGAGTCGGCCGTCACGCACGATGGCTGCAGAGGTCTCGTCACACGATGTTTCAATACCGAGAATGGTCAAAGGAGTTAGGAGTTTCGGGTTTGGAGTTTAGAGTTTCGAGTTCCAGGGTTCAAGGCCAACGACATGAAGTCGGATCGAGCCCAAATCACTCCCTGGCCGCCTTCTGTTCACTGTTCACTACTCACTATTCACAATATGAACTCCCATGGTTTTGATTATGATAACCAAAAAAACAGGTTTGTGCAACGTTGGTCCGCCCCCGGCCACATCGTGGTGGGCACGGCAAAATGGTCTTGCCTCTCTCTGATTTTCTCTCTATATTGGTTTACAATTTTGAACTATAGAGATGGAGTTTACTGATGGCAAGAGTTTGCGAAATCTGCGGCAAAAAACCAATGGCCGGAAATCATGTAAGCCACGCCCACAACCGATCGCCCCGACGGTTTCTTCCTAACCTCCAATCGGTGCGAGCAAAAGTCGATGGTTCAGTTCGGCGCATCACGGTGTGTACAAACTGCATTAAATCCGGCAAGGTTCAGAAAGCCGCCTAACGCGGGCGAGGTTCCGACATAGATTGTGGCAAGAAAAATCCCGCAACTTCGGCGGGATTTTTTGTTCCGCTGTTGATTGAAACCATACAACCCAGGTGATGAAGCTAGCTTTTTCTCCCCCAAATCAGCTGACGTTTCTTCGCATCCTCCTTACGCCGGTGTTCGTCGCGTTCTTGTTCTCGGCGGACCCCGTTCTGAGGCAGCTCTCTCCGGTTGTCTTCGTGATTGCAATGCTTACGGACTGGTACGATGGGTGGGTCGCACGCCGATGGGGATACGTGACGCGGTGGGGAACATTTCTTGACCCGCTGGCAGACAAGGTCGTCACCTCCGCAGCTCTCATTGCATTCATGTACCTCAACCTTGTCCCTGCCTGGACTGTCTGGGTGATCGTGATCCGTGATATCCTCATCACATTCCTCCGGTCCTACGCCGAACTCAAAGGGAAGCCCTTTGACACTTCGCGCATGGCGAAGACAAAGACGTTTCTTCAGTTTGCACTGATCTATTATATTCTTCTTGCCTACATCGCACGCGATACCGAGTATTTTCGGTCACGGTATTCAGCATTGCTCGATCAGCTTCTCGGGCAATCAATACTCTACGCCGGCATGGCGGTCATTGCAGCCATCACACTGCTGACTGGTGTCCTCTACGTCATCGACAACTGGACGACTGTCCGAGAATTGTATGGCTCTTCCAACCGATCCACAGAATCCGAGTAACAACCCCGCCGATCAATCAGTCGCCCAGCCCCCGAAGGTGGGTTTTGTCACGAAGGCATTCGCCTCTGGTCTGTTCTCGGGGTTCTCACCGGTAGCATCCGGAACAGTCGGGAGCGCTGTCGGTCTCGCATTCTACTGTATTCCAGGATTCGAACGATGGTACATTCTGCTCCCTGCGAGCCTGCTGGTTCTCGCCCTTGGCATCAAGGCCTCGGATGCAATGGAGAAGGTTTACGGACACGATCCGGGTGAAGTCACGATTGACGAAGTGCTTGGCATGTGGGTCTCTCTCCTTTTTCTTCCGAAGACCATTCTTGTTGCCACCCTCGCCTTCTTCATCTTCCGTATACTGGACATCGTCAAGCCGTTCCCCGCCCGCCGGTTCGACAATCTTCACGGAGGCTCAGGGGTAATGCTCGACGACGTTGTTTCTGCAATCTACACCAATCTCCTCCTGCAGCTGGCGGTCGCTTTACAAATCATCTGAACAATACTCATAGAATGCCGGATACACCAAGCATCACATGAAAGCAGAAATCATCTCCATCGGTGACGAACTCCTGATCGGGCAGGTCATCAATACAAATCAGGCTTTCATCGCCGAGAAACTGAACTCCATCGGCATACCCGTTTCCCGAATGACGACGGTGGGGGACGATGAACAGGCCATTCTCGATTCCTTCGCCGAGGCGTTGGACAACAGCGACGTCGTGCTGGTAACCGGCTCCTGGATTCCTGTTCGAACGAGACAGGCAGTTGCTCGTTGTCATGCCCGGAGTCCCCTTTGAGATGAAGGCGATGATGGAGAACTTCGTTCTGCCCTTCTTCGCGGTACGGGCAACAGGGCTGGTGATCCAGCACCGGACGTTGAAGACCACCGGCATTGGAGAATCGTTTCTCGCAGAGCAAATCGGAGATGTTCACGCGCTCTTTGGCCCCGGCGACGGTACGACGCTCGCTTTCCTGCCGGGTCCGACCGGCACGCGGCTTCGGATCACCGTTCGGGCAGAAAACGCTGCTGCAGCGCAGTTGCAGGTCGATAAGGTTGAAGAGGCTCTCCGCGCGAAAGCCGGAAAGTACATTTACGCCGGCGAGGACGAGGAACTCGAGCACGTCATTGGCAAACTCTTGATGGAACGGCATCTCACCCTGGCAGTCGCGGAGTCCTGCACCGGCGGACTCATCTCCGACAGGATCACAAACGTATCGGGGAGCTCGCGGTACTTCGAGCGGTCGTACATCACCTACAGCAACGATTCAAAGACAGCGGACCTGGGTGTGCCGCACGAACTCATTCAACGCCACGGGGCCGTGAGCCGCGAAGTGGCCGAGGCAATGGCACTGGGAGCACGCACAAAATCGGGCACCGACATCGGTCTTTCGACCACAGGGATCGCGGGTCCGACCGGCGGCTCGGAGGAAAAACCAGTGGGCCTCGCCTGGATCGGATATTCTGACAGCACTGGCACGATTGCTCTTCGCTTCCACCTCGGTGACGAACGGCGAAGGATCAAGGAGCGGACAGCGCAGGCAGCGCTCGAACTCCTGAGAAGGAAACTGCTCAAAATCGAATCGTGAGATCCTGATGCCCCTGAATCGAGCATTCATCGCCCTCCCTCTTCCGGCAGAGATCCGGCGAGAGTTCGCAACTCTTCAGAAGCAGCTTATCGAATCTCAGGCCGACGTCAAGTGGGACACGTCGGACAAGTTTCACATCACGTTGAAGTTCCTTGGCGACGTGGAATCGTCGCAGCCCGGCCTTCTGGCGAAGGAGGTCCAGAATTCCATTGGCACTTTCCGGCATTTCGATCTCTCCTTTGTGACTCTGGGCGCCTTTCCGAATCCCGGCAGGCCTCGCGTCGTGTGGATCGGAAGTGAGCAAAACGAGGACGTGACAGGCCTTCAACGAAGCGTTGAGATGGCGTGTAGTTCGTTCGGGTTCGCAAAAGAAGATCGGCCGTTTCACGCACACGTCACGCTTGGCAGAGTGAAGGGGGATCGCAACATCGACCGCTTGACAGCCAAACTAAAATCCATTACTTTCAAACCGTTGATAGCCCGCTGCACGGAAGTGCACATCATTCGCAGTGAGTTGAAACCAGCCGGCTCAGTGTACACTCTCTTGAATTCAATTCCTCTTGCATCTTAATTAGGAGCTTCCATGTCCGAATCAGTTAACAAAGAAGCACGTTCTCAGGCCCTCAAGATCGCCATCGATCAGATCGAGAAGCAGCACGGCAAGGGAGCAATCATGAAACTCTCGGAGGGCCCGATCGCGAAGGTCGATGCGATATCGACCGGATCGATTTCCCTCGACGCTGCGCTTGGGATCGGCGGGATTCCGCGCGGACGCGTCGTCGAGATCTTCGGACCTGAATCATCCGGAAAAACCACCATCTGTCTCCATCTGCTCGCGGAAGTTCAGAAGACCGGGGGTGTCGGAGCGTTCATTGACACCGAGCATGCCCTCGACCTCGCCTATGCCAAGAAGCTCGGCGTGGATGTCAACAACCTTTTGATCTCACAGCCGGAGTTTGGCGAGCAGGCTCTCGAAATCGTCGAGACCCTCGTCCGGAGCAATGCGCTCGACCTTGTCATCATCGACTCAGTGGCAGCGCTGACGCCACGGGCGGAGATCGAGGGCGAAATGGGCGATCCCACGATGGGCGTGCAGGCACGCCTGATGTCTCAGGCTCTTCGGAAGCTCACGGCAGCCATCAGCAAATCGAAAACGACGGTAATGTTTACGAACCAGCTTCGCCAGAAAATCGGCGTCATGTTCGGGAATCCCGAGACAACGACAGGCGGCAACGCTTTGAAGTTCTACGCGTCGGTCCGTCTCGACGTCCGCCGTATCGAGGCGCTGAAAGATGGTCAGAATATCATCGGCAACAGGACGCGCGTCAAGGTGGTGAAGAACAAGGTCGCTCCTCCTTTCAAAGAAGCACAATTCGATATCCTGTACAATGAAGGGATTTCGAAACTGGGCGACCTCATCGACACCGCCGTCGATCAGAATATCATTGCCAAGAGCGGCTCGTGGTTCTCCTATAAGGAGGATAGAATCGGGCAGGGACGAGATTCTGTAAAGACGTATCTGCAGGGGAACGCCGTGCTTGCGACAGAGATCGACACAGCGGTCCGGCGCAAACTCGGGCTCCTCCCAGCAGAGCCGGTACCAGCCGCACCATCAAAGGCCGAGCCTGCAGCAGCGACCAAGAAAGCACCTAAGAGCTAGAGCGGCGAACAGGCATGCTTATCACGAGGATTCAGAAAGTCCGCCGAGCGCGCAGCAGGTACGAAATCTCGCTTGACGAAAAACCCGCCTTTCACGTCAGCGAGTCTCTTCTCGTGAAGGCAGGTCTGTTCACAGGGAAATCCATCGACCAGGGGGAAATCGACAAGCTCCTTCTGGCCGATGCATGCGAGCGGGCGAACCAGATCGCCGTCAATTTCATTTCTTATCGCCCGCGCAGTTCGAAGGAAGTTACCGATAAGCTGGTCCGTAAGGGTTTCACCGAAGACATCGTCCATGCCGTGGTGGAACATCTTCGCGAGATCTTCCTCATCAACGACCTTGAGTTTGCGAGAATGTTCGTGAGGGACAAACTCCGCGGAAAACCAGTGGGAAGAGCTCTTCTGCGAAGAAAGCTGATGGAAAAAGGGATCTCCTTTCAGGCAACAGAGCGAGTGATTAAGGAGTATGTCACTGACGAGAATGAGCAGGAAGCAGCCCGAACGCTCGCAACCCGAAAACTCAAGATGAGCGGGGCCCGCTTTTCCGACCTTGAACCGGCTGTGCGCCAGAAGCGGCTGGCCGACTATCTTCTGAACCGCGGATTCTCCACCGAAGTGGCGTACAAAACCGCCCGCAGCATTCTCCGATAGCGATCCCAATGAAACCATCGGCCCCCAGCCATCCGTTCATCAAAGTCACGTTCCTCATAGGCGCCATCGCATGTGCGTTCTGGATCGGATCGCTTTTCCCGGATCTTGTTCTGGCTCTCATCCTCTCTGCACTCGCGGCGTTCATCCTCGGACCATTTGTCTCTGCGATCGAGAGCAGGTTTGGCATGAAACGCGTTCCGGCAATCATCATAACGTTTATCACGGTCGGCGGTGCGCTGGTCTTCCTCCTTTCATTACTGCTCCCCCTGCTGCTCGATCGGCTCATCTCGATCCACGGACAGATACAGCAATTCCCCTTTGAGGCAAAGCTCCAGGAGCTGACGAAAGGACTCGAGGGGACTATTCCATTTGTCAACAGCGCTTCACTTGCTCAGTCGATCCATGGGGCAATCCAGAGCGCCGCCGACGAGGCAGGCAACTCCATACAGAAAGCACTTGGGACACTCGTCACGCTCGTGATCGTCCCATTCGTCACGTACTTTCTTCTCGCTGACGGGCGCAGGGCATTCACTGCGCTCATCAGGCGTGTGCCGAACCACTATTTTGAAATGACGTTGAACGTCGTCCTGAAAATCCGGCGACAACTTGTCGGATATTTCAAAGGATGGCTTCTTGATTCCATGATCATCGGACTCCTGACCATCGTCGGCCTGAGTATTCTCGGCATCCAGTATTCGATCATTATCGGCGTTCTCGCAGGTATCGCCAATCTTGTCCCCTATCTGGGGCCTCTTGTCGGCGCAAGCCTGGCGATCCTTGTCTCCCTCACTCAGGTGGGCGATTTCGGGATGGTCGGATCCATCATCATCCTGACGGTGATCATACGAATGATCGATGATTTTGTCGTTCAGCCGCTCTGCTTTGCGAAATCGGTCGACATGCATCCCCTGACAGTGATTCTGCTGCTTCTTATCGGCCACGAAATTATGGGGATCGGCGGCATGCTCCTTGCCATTCCACTTGCCACGATCATCAAGGTATCCGCAGTCGAGACATTCTGGGGTCTCAAGAATTACCGCATTACGGCGTAACGACCAAACAGCTGTTCTCCTACTCACATCCCGATCGGTCACACGACCCGATGCTTACCGTCCATGCCACGCATCCAACGCTCAGAGCAAGTTCGCTTCTAGCCTTCCTTCTTACCGGGTTCGCTGTCGCGTCCCTTTTTCCTTCACTCCTTGTAGCAATGATCTTCTCGCTGCTCCTCGCGTTCATCCTTAGGCCGCTTGTCCGGTTTTTCGAAATCCATCTTGGTATCCGTCGCACAATTTCTGTCGCGATGGTCTTCCTGGCTCTGATTATCTTTCTGCTTATCAGCGCGGCCAACGGCATACCCGACCTCATGAACTACGCGCGCGGGCTGTACACGGGATTTCAGAATTTTCCCCTTGATCGTAAGCTTGATGAGCTTGTGCACGATGTGACGAAGGGGCTCCCTTTCATCAATCCGCAATCGGCATCTGCGAGAATTCGCTCGATGATTGACGAGAGCATCCAGGCAGTAGGGCATGGGGCAGCATCTGCGGCGGGCTCTGCCTTCAGCTTCCTTATTGTGCCTTTTGTGACGTACTTCGCTCTTGCCGAGGGAGATCGCGCTGCGAAACGGCTTCTCGAACGCGTGCCCAATAAGTATTTTGAGATGACCTTAAACGTCGTCGACAAGATCCAGAAAGACCTCGTCGGATACCTGCGCGGATGGCTCCTCGATTCGCTGGTCGTCGGCGTACTGAATGTCATCGGCTTTTACGTTATCGGCGTTCAGTACGCGCTCTTGCTGGGTGTCATTTCAGGCATATCGAATCTCATTCCCTACGTCGGACCGTTTGTCGGCGTGATTCCCGTGTTCCTGATTTCAGTTACACAGACAGGCGATCTCAGTCTCATTCCACCAATCGCCATGATGACACTCGTTGTACAGCTCGTCGACAACATTGTGGTCCAGCCTCTATGTTTCGCCAAGACCGTAGATATGCACCCCCTGACGGTCATCGTCGTCTTAATCGTCGGGAACCAGCTTATGGGCGTCCTCGGCATGCTTCTCGCCATTCCACTCTATACGATCCTCAAAGTGACTGCCGTCGAAACACATTGGGGACTCAGAGAATACCGCATTACCGCATAAGGAACCGCCATGGCCCGCGTAGTGCTTGACATCGAAACCCTGGGCTATCCATTCGAGTCGTTCGACGAGGTTCGCCAGGAATATCTTTTGAAATTCGCCGAAACGGAGGCGCAGCGCACGGAAGCGATCCAGAAGCTGAGCCTGTACCCGGCGACCGCCCAGATTATCGCGATCGGCATGCTCAACCCTGACACCAATCGCGGCAAAGTCATCTTCCAATCCGACCACGCGGGCGACTCGGTCTCAGAAGACGGCCAGATTCAGTTCGTCTCTTGTCCGGAAACAGAAATCCTGGGTCACTTCTGGAACGATATCACGAAGTACGAGCAGTTCATCACCTTCAACGGACGCGGATTCGACTGCCCGTTTCTGATGCTCCGTTCGGCCATCCTGCAGGTACAGCCGAGCCGGAACCTGATGCCCTACCGTTACGATTCCAACGTCCACTGCGATCTCCTTGACCAGCTGACGTTCTACGGGGCCACGCGCAAGTTCAGTCTCGACTTCTACTGTAAGTCGTTCGGGATTGAGAGTCCGAAATCCCATGGCGTGACAGGACTCGATCTTGGGAGGTTATTTGGGCAGAAGAGATTTCAGGATATCGCCAACTACTGTCTGGGCGACGTGAAAGCGACCGCAGAACTCTTCGCAAGGTGGGAACAGCATCTGAAGTTTTAGCGATCGGCGACGTCTGACAAGAACACCCACTGTATCCACACGAAGCCAGCATAGAAACACGAAAGCCGCTTGATACTCAAGCGGCTTTCTGTTAAGCACCCTCTTACATTGAAGCCTAAGACCGGCTCAGTTCCTTCCAAATACCTGCTGCGGCAACGAGCTTCAGCAAGTCCCACCAGGAAAAAATCAAAAAGCCCGCAGTGAATGAAGAGTTCCAGTTGTGGTAGTACACAGCATTCAACTGCGCCGTTCCAAATGCGAAAATCAGAATGAGTCCAAGAGTCATGGCGGTCACCCCCCACGCGTACGTCACCAGATACTGACTGAGGCGACCTTCGACTACCCTGAGCGACTCAGGACGCAGCGAAACAAGATAGCCGATCAAGTACGCGGCAATGGGAAAGCTCAGAAGGTACCCGCCTGAAGGACCGAGGAGCCTGGCCAGACCGGCCGATCCGCTGGAAAAGACAGGCATTCCAATCGCCCCCATTCCGAGATACATCAACATGCTGAGGAAACCGTTTCGCTTGCCCAGCAATCCCCCTGCAAGAAGGACGAAGAATGTTTGCAGCGTAAACGGAATAGGATGGTGCGGGATTTCTATCTGTGCTCCGATCGCTGTGAAGACAGCGAACGAGACGATCCAAAAAACCTGTGCGACGATATGCTCACTCCCCAGGGCGACCAATCGTGAGAGTGATGCCTGCTTGACGTCCAACATAGATGCGCTCCTCAAAAAGGGTGTGTGAGTTAAAATACCCAATTGTGTCCCGAGATGCAATATGACATGACTTTGGATTTCTACGTTTTTGGAGTACATTGGCAAACACCTTTCCCAACCGGAGTCAGCATGAAACGACTTTTGTTTGCTCTTCTTATCACCTGCAGCGCATACGCTCAAAGAGTACCGGAGTTTTTCCCCGGCGGCACGCACAACCGCGCCGTCATCACGCCAGAGTCTGTGCTCGGCTACGAGATTGGTGAACGCTTTACGACGCATGCATCGATCAATGCCGTTTTCGACAAGCTTGTTGCCTCATCCGATCGTATACGTCGTGTCCCCTACGGCGAAACAAACGAGCACAGGTCCCTTCAGGTTTTCATTGTCAGTTCACCCGGCAACCTGGGACGGCTCGAAGAAATCAGACGCGCGAATATTCGGTTGACCGATCCGAGGACATTCCAAACGAAAGGAGAAGCGGAAGCAATCATGTCCACGCTTCCTGTCATCGTGTATCTTTCGTACGGTGTGCACGGCAACGAGGCTTCCTCCCCCGAAGCGGCAATGGCAGTGGCATATCAACTCTGTGCCGGCACAGACAGCCGGACACAGTCAATTCTTGAAAACGCGATTGTGATCATCGACCCGAATGTGAACCCGGACGGACACGAGCGCTATGTTCAGTGGGTGAACTCCGTGCTCGGGACGAAGCCAAATCTCAATCCCTCCTCCCTAGAACACAGCGAATCGTGGCCGGGAGGCAGGACGAACCACTACTTCTTCGACCTGAACCGTGATCTGTCATGGCAGACGCAACAGGAAACCCGTGCACGTGTTCAGCTCTATCGGACCTGGATGCCGCATGTTCACGTCGATTATCACGAAATGGGATACTCAAGTTCGTACTTCTTCTTCCCCGCGGCGGTTCCGGTACACGAGTCGCTCCCATCCGAAGTTCTGAAATGGGGAAAGATCTTCGGCAAGGGGAACGCCGAGGCATTTGACAAACTTGGGTTGTCGTACTACGTCGGAGAGCAGTTTGATATGTTCTATCCGGGCTACGGCGATTCCTGGCCAACGTTCAATGGCGCTGTCGGCATGACATACGAACAAGCCGGCGGTTCCCGCGCGAGCCTTGCAGTTCGAAAACCGAACGGAGAAATTCTAACGCTCAGGCACCGCGCCCGCAATCATTTTGTGACAAGCATAGCAACACTCGAGACAAGCGTGACGAACAAAAAAGAACGGATCGAGGATTTCTACGGTTTCTGGATCACAGCTCCTCAGTCCGTCGGACTCATCAAAGGGTATCTCATCAGCAACACCGAAGACCCCACCCGCTCGAACAAAGTTATCGAGACACTTCTCCGACAGGGAATCGAAGTGCATCAGCTGACCGATGCGGTTGCACTTCAGGTTCAGGAGTATTATACATCTAAATGGACCAGGGAAAAGATTCCAAAAGGGACCTATTTCGTTTCAACCGTTCAGCCGCAGGCTCGACTCGTGAAGACATTGCTGGAACCTGTCACAGCAGTCCGCGATACTTTCTTCTATGATGTATCCGCATGGTCGCTTCCTATAGCGTCAGGACTCAAGGCATGGGCCTCCCAGTCTCCCCTGCCATCGGCGTCCATCCGGATAGATGCCCCTGTTCAAACCGCCGGCCGCATTATCGGCGACAAGCACGCGTACGCATATCTCATCCCATGGCAGCGCAACGGCGCAGTTCAATTAGTTTGGCAGCTACTCGAGCGCGGACATGCGCTTTCGGTCGCCCGTCGTCCCTTCGAAACCGCCGGTCAGCATTTCGTCGCCGGCACCGTTGTAGCTTTCGCAGGCTCGAACGGTGATTCCCTTGCCGATGATATCGAGACGTTGGCCAAAACACTTGGCGTCGATGTCTACAGTGCCGCGACTGGTCTCACTGACAACGGTATCAGCCTGGGCTCAAGCTATATCGCTCCGATGAAGAAGGCGAACATCGCCATCGCTGCCGGACCTCCGGTGAGTTCGAACGATTATGGAGAGCTTTGGTTCCTCTTCGAACGGGAATTGCATATGCCATTTACCGGAGTCCGAACCACCGAGTTGGCGGATGCCGACCTCTCGAAGTTCGATGTGATCATTCTACCGGATGCCTCGAATTATCAATCGGCATTTGATAGTGCAAAGACCGAGAAACTGAAGAGATGGATCCAGAACGGAGGCGTTTTGATCGGGATTGAAGGCGGAGCCCAATTCATGACGAAGGGGAAATCAGGAATCACCGGCGCATCACCCAGGGCCGAGAAGAAAGAGGATGAGAAGTCCAAGGAGGAAAAGGAGCAGGAGAAGTCAAAGAAGGAGCTTAGCAAACGTCAAACGCTGTTCGAAAAAGAAGAAAAGGACAGGCTGGGACGGATTCCCGGGACGATTTTCAGGGTTCTCGTTGACACGACTCACCCCATTGGATTCGGGGTTCCAAGAGAGATTTATGTTTTGAAGAACGACGCCCTTCCCCTCGATCTGAGCGAAACAGGTCATAACGTAGCCAGGTTTGCCAAAGACTCGGTTCAAACGAGCGGCTATGCCACCAAAGAGAAGGCACAGAAGATCTCCGAGTCGGCATACATACAGGATTTCCGCATCGGACGTGGCAGGGCGGTCCTTTTCGCTGAAAATATTACATTCAGACGGTTCTGGTCCGGACTCGAGAAGCTCCTGTTGAATTCGATCCTGTTCCTGCCGCAACCTGACTGAAACGGTGCATCGTGGACTGCGATTTCGAGAATTTCGTTGACTACTAGCCCCATTTTGGCTATCTTAGAAGCCCAATTCTTTTCTGAGTTGGGCTTTGTTTTTTGTAAAGTGGCCCCTTTTTCAACGGTCAGCCTGCATTCCCCACCGCGACGGGAAGTAGCTCGCTTCGCTTTTGCTGAGGGCACTTTTTGGGATTCGCTCTTTATCTCCATTGGGGTGTAGCCAAGCGGTAAGGCAGCGGCCTTTGGAGCCGCCATTCCCAGGTTCGATCCCTGGCACCCCAGCAAGATCAGTAACATGGGTCGGCTCATGTATATCGTCTGCGTGTTGCTGAGTAAGACAGAATAAAAGTTTAGTATCGGACAGTCAAGCGATCAGGCCGACAGAATATTGCGTCACAATGGAGGAAGAGTGCGGGAGAACAAAGGCAGGCATCCCGTCAGCTTTTCTGACGGGCATTCCCAGGTTCTGCGCCAAAGGCGCATCCGCTTTCAGCGGAGATCCCTGGCACCCCAGGAACGCGGATCGGCTAACAGATCTGCTTAACCATGTCGAATCGTCATCGCAGGTCCGATTATGAGTGATCTCAAGATCTTCTCGGGCAGAGCAAACCGTCCGCTGGCAGAGAAAATAGCGAAAGCGGCGGGCATTCCGTTGGGTCGGATCGAGTTGAAGAGTTTCAGTGACGGCGAGATTTGGGTCAAATATACTGACAACATCAGAGGCGACGACGTCTTCATCGTCCAGTCGACTCAACCTCCGGCGGAGAATTTGCTGGAGCTCCTGATATTGATCGATGCGGCACGTCGCGCATCTGCACGGAGGATCACCGCGGTGATCCCCTATTTCGGATACGCCCGCCAGGACAGAAAGGATCAGCCTCGCGTGTCGGTAACTGCGAAGCTTGTTGCGAACCTGATCACGGAAGCCGGCGCCGACCGTGTCATCACCATGGATTTACACGCAGCACAGATTCAGGGATTCTTTGATATTCCGCTCGATCACTTGTACGCATCAGCGGTCTTCGCCGATTATTTCCGGAAGAAGAAGATCCCGAACCTGGCCGTCGCGTCCCCCGACGTGGGCAGCCTGAAAATGGCCCGCTCGTATGCGCGCCGACTCGACGCCGAACTCGTCTTGATCGACAAGAGACGTCCGAAAGCGAATGAAGTCGAAGTACTGAACATCATCGGAAACGCTAACGGAAAGAACATACTGATCGTCGATGACCTGATCGACACTGCCGGGACATTCGTCAACGCGGTGAAGGCGCTTCGGGAAAAGGGAGCGAGAGATATCTACGGGGCATGCACGCACCCCATTCTCTCTGGCAAAGCGATGGAGCGAATCAACGAATCAGAAGTGACCTCGGTCATCGTCACAGACAGCGTCCCGCTTCGATCGGACTCGTCAAAGATTGAACTGCGGTCCGTCGCAAAGATCTTCGCAGAAGCGATTATTCGTACACACAACAATCAGTCAATAAGCTCGCTCTTTGACGTCGACAAGGATAAGATTTATTAGTTCAGTATAACTGAGGAGAAGGTACAATGTCAGAAATAGCAGTCACCGCTGAAGTCCGAACGGACATCGGGAAAAAAGCCAAACTATTGGTCAGGCAGGGCAAAGTTCCGGGGATTTATTACGGCCACGGACAAAACAATATTCCAATTGCCATTGGGGAATTGGTCCTGCAGCCTTTGTACAAATCTTCGGCGGCAAGCGTTATCAATCTCACGCTCGACGACGGTTCGAAGCACATGTGCATCCTGCGCGATGTGCAGTTTGATCCCGTCACAGACCGTCCGGTCCACTTCGATCTCTTCGGTTTGAACGAGAACGAAGAGGTGACGATAGAGGTGCCGGTGTCAGTCAAGGGGACAGCGCAAGGCGTCCGTGATGGTGGCATCCTGCAGCACATCATCCACCGTCTGCGCATCTCGTGCCTGCCAAAGAACATCCCTGATCGCATCGAGTTGAATGTCGAGGGTCTTGAGATCAACAAGTCGATCCACGTCCGGGACCTTTCGATCCCGAACGTCAAAGTGCTCGAAAACGAGAGCAGCACCGTCGTGGCTGTGGTTCCGCCGACCGTCCTGAAGGAAGCTGAGGCAGTTCCGGGTGCGGTGGTGGCAGAAGCGGCAGCCGAACCGGAAGTCATCACCAAGGGCAAGAAGCCTGAGGATGGTGCGGAAGAAGGCGCCAAAGAGGGCTCAGGCGGCAAAGCTCCCACTGTCGGCGGAAAAGCTCCCGCTGCCGGCGGCAAAGCTCCTGCAGCAGACAAAAAGTAATTTTGTTCTGATTCGCTAACCTATGTTCTTTGTCATCGGACTTGGCAATCCTGAAGGCAGGTATTCCGGAACGAGGCATAACATCGGGTTCGAAGTTGCCGACAGAATTGCGCGACGGCTCAGGTGTTCTTTCAAAGAAGGTCGGGGCGAATATCTGATCGCCAGAGGAGAAGCCGGCGAGACACCGCTGGCCATCGTGAAACCTCAGACTTACATGAATCAAAGCGGTCTTGCGGTGATGGAAATCCAGGAGGAGTTCGGGGTCACACCAGAGCAGTTCCTCGTCGTCTGTGATGATTTTCAGATTCCACTGGGCCAGCTTCGACTCCGTCTGCGGGGAAGCGACGGCGGGCACAACGGCCTCTCCTCGATCATCTACCACCTGCAGTCAGAAGAGTTTCCGCGGCTCCGGTGCGGGATTGCCTCTTCCTCGATGCCGAAGGAGAAAGACCTGCTGGCCGAATTTGTTCTAGAGCAGTTCACGGCAGTCGAACGTCCCGTGATTGACACTATGGTAGACGATGCCGCTCAAGCATGCCTCCTCGCTGTGACAGAGGGAATGGCCAGGTCAATGAACGAGTTCAACAAGAAACAATCATCCGAACAAGATCCAACACATAATCCATAAACCCTGCTCCGGCTTGCTCAACGCAAACAGCCGGGGCCGAATCTCATACCAGTCCAAAGGGAACAAGCACCATGTCAGACGTAAAACGGGTCTACGAAACGACCTTCATTGTCAATGCTTCCCTCGATGACCATCAAATCGATGCGGTGATCGAGAAAGTGAAGGACCTCATTATTAAAAACGGCGGAGAAATCCGCGAGTTCGTGAAATGGGGACGGAAGCGCTTTGCCTATCCGATCAGGAAAAAGAACAACGGTTTCTATGTCGTCATCGAATTCAGCGCACCCGGTGAAGTCATCGCGAAACTTGAACGGCATTATTTCCTCGATGAGAACGTGCTCCGGTACCTGTCTCTCGTGCTTGACAAGCGAGCACTGAAGGCCCGCACCGCTGCGGCTCTTCTTGCTGCTGAACAGCCCGCAGCAGAGGTCAAACCGGAAGAAGCACCGAAGCCCGTAGCGCCGGAAGCGGCGGCGGCTCCGACACAGGCGCCAACAGTGGCACCGGCCTGAGCCGTCATTTCGGGTCTCGACTAACTCATCGATCTCTGGAAATATTTCAAAGGAATTTTAACAATGGCATATACAAGGAACAGCACAAGCCGTCAGGGCGATCGCCGCGGCTCCTCACAGCGTGGCTCATCTGGTCAGGTAAGAAAGAAGCGTACGTGCCGCTTCTGTGACAACAAGGAAGATTTTGTTGATTACAAGGCCGACAAGAAACTTCAACGCTTCGTGTCTGAGCAGGGTCGAATTATTCCCAAGCGTATCACGGGAACATGCGCCAGACATCAACGGATGCTCGTCACCGCCATCAAGCGGGCGCGCCATCTCGCACTTCTCCCCTTTGTCTCAGATGCAGTGAAGTAATAAAGAACTGTTTGAGTCTCTATTCGATCGAAGGAGTTTGACAATGAAGGTAATCTTACGACAGGAATTCGGGCAGCTCGGGCACATTGGTGACGTCGTTGATGTGAAGGACGGATATGCACGCAACTACCTCATTCCCCGCAATATCGCTTTTCTGGCGACCGCAAGCAGCGTTCAGCGGCTCGAAGAAGAGAAGAAACAGCACGTTCGTGCGATCGACAAGGAAAAACGCGCTTCAGAGGCGCTCGCAGCCGAACTCGAGAAAGTCTCCATCACGATTCAGATGAAGGTTGGCGAAGACGAGAAGCTGTTTGGCTCGGTGACATCACAGATGATCGCCGATTCTCTCAAGGAGAAAGGGCTTACGATCGACAAGCGGAATATCGAGCTTGAGGATTCGATCAAGGCGCTCGGCATCTACACCGTCAACGTGAAGTTGCCCGGAGGCGTGATCGGAAACGTCAAGGTTTGGGTTGTCCGCGAGTAGACCCCGGCGTATTCCCCGGTTTAAGAAGCCCATCGCTGAAGAACCAAGCGGTGGGCTTTTTTGTTCAGAATTGGTAGACGATCCCTCCGGATCCGAATCGATACTGGATTCGGCGCATCAAAATGGCAATGGCGATACCTTGACTTTTCGTGCAAAAAATGAGAAATTGTCATAGTTTGATTGAATAATGGGTTCATTTTACGAAGGATAACTGTAAGGAAATCAGGCATTTATGTCACAGAAGACGATAGAAAACGTTGATGAAGTAACGATTCGTTTCGCAGGCGATTCGGGCGATGGAATGCAGATAACGGGAACGCAGTTCACCAACACTACTGCAATTCTCGGAAATGACTTGAGTACGCTCCCCGACTATCCCGCCGAAATCCGTGCCCCTGCAGGGACTCTCTTTGGCGTCAGCGGATTTCAGATCCATTTCGGAAGCACTGAGATTCACACCCCCGGCGATCAATGTGATGTTCTCGTGGCCATGAATCCCGCTGCGCTCAAAGTCAATGTCGGCAGCCTTGTCTATGGGGGTTCCATCATTGTCAATACTGACGGCTTTAATGACAAGAATCTCAAGCTCGCCGGTTATGACCAGAACCCTCTCAAGGATGGATCGCTGGAGAAATTCCGGGTCTACGAGGTCGACATCAGCAAGTTGACCGCCCTCGCACTGCAGGATCTCAACATCTCCAGCAAGTTCGTGGACCGTTCCAAGAACTTCTTTGCATTGGGGATGATGTACTGGATGTACGGACGGCCGCTTGAAACGACGATCGAGTGGTTGAAAGGAAAATTCAAGGACAAGCCAGACATTCTTGAAGCAAATACGAGAGTATTGAAAGCAGGATGGAATTTCAGCGAGACGACGGAAATTTTCGCCGTCCGGTATGATGTGGCGCCGGCGAATCTCCCCCCCGGGAGGTACCGCAATATTACGGGAAATCAGGCAGTCGCGTGGGGCTTCATGGCCGCTGCAAAGAAAGCCAACATGGAGCTCTTTCTTGGCAGCTACCCCATCACTCCCGCCAGCGACATTCTTCATGAACTTTCCCTCTACAAGAGCCACGGAGTGAAAACCTTCCAGGCTGAAGATGAAATTGCCGGAATCACCTCAGCGATCGGCGCATCGTTTGGAGGTGCGCTCGGCATCACCACGACAAGCGGTCCTGGAGTTGCACTGAAGAGCGAAGCGATGGGCCTTGCGGTGATGGTTGAACTGCCTCTGGTCATCTGCAATGTCCAACGGGGCGGCCCGAGCACGGGACTTCCGACAAAAACCGAACAGGCAGATCTGCTCCAAGCATTGTACGGCCGAAACGGAGAAGCTCCGATGCCGGTGATCGCCGCCGCGACGCCGTCCGATTGCTTCGACGCAACCTTCGAGGCGTGCCGGATTGCAATCAAATACATGACGCCGGTGATGATTTTGACTGACGGCTATCTCGCAAACGGATCCGAGCCATGGCTCATCCCGGACTTCGACAAGATGGCAGACATTTCTCCAAGCTTCGTTACGAACCCCGAGGGCTTCATGCCTTACGCCCGTGAAGAGAAGACACTCGCGCGTCCGTGGGCCATACCGGGAACTCCTGGCCTGGAACATCGGGTTGGCGGATTGGAGAAGCAGAACATTACCGGGAACATCAACTACGAACCCGAGAATCATGATCTGATGATTCGTCTACGCGCAGAGAAAATCCAACGCATTGCCAACGACATACCGCTCGCAAAAGTCGAAGGCGAACCACAAGGTGAGCTCCTCGTCGTCGGCTGGGGCGGCACCTATGGCGCGATTAAAACTGCCGTCGCGCGGCAGCAGAAGCAAGGCAAATCAGTTTCTCACCTGCACCTCCGCTATCTGAACCAGTTGCCGAAGAACCTCGGCGAGGTTCTCGGACAATTCAAGCAGATACTCGTACCGGAGATCAATCTTGGTCAGCTCGTGAAAGTGCTGCGCTCGGAGTTCCTAGTTCCCGCGAAAGGGTTCAATAAGGTTCGCGGTCTCCCCTTCAGGTCTGTCGAACTGGAGAAAGTAATTGAAGACACTCTGAAAGGGATATCATGAGCACGCTTGTTGAAGAGACAATGAAAAACGCAAACGAGATCCCAGTGCCGAAATATACGGCGAAGGACTTCTCCAGCAACCAGGATGTTCGCTGGTGCCCGGGCTGCGGAGACTATTCGATCCTCGCTCAGACGCAGCGCGTGATGCCCGATCTCGGGATCCCAAAGAACAAGATGGTCTTTGTGTCGGGAATCGGATGCTCAAGCCGCTTTCCCTACTATATGGACACATACGGTTTTCACAGCATTCATGGTCGAGCGACGGCGATAGCGTCCGGTCTGAAAATTGCGCGGCCCGATTTGTCGGTCTGGGTTGTCACAGGCGACGGTGACGGGATGAGCATAGGCGGTAACCATTTCATCCATCTGATGCGGCGCAATCTCGATCTCCAGGTTCTCCTGTTCAACAACCAGATCTATGGGCTGACGAAGGGGCAGTATTCACCAACTTCGGAAATGGGAAAAGTCACGAAGTCCACGCCATACGGATCCGTGGACTATCCGTTCAATCCGGCGGCCCTGGCACTTGGCGCGAGCGCCACGTTTGTCGCGAGGACCCTCGACCGGGATCCCAAACACATGCAGAACGTCATAAGGCGCGCCGCCGGGCACAAAGGAACCTCCTTCGTAGAAATCTATCAGAATTGCAACGTGTTCAACGACGGTGCGTTCTTCCCTTTCACCGAGAAAGAGACCAAAGACGACAACGTCGTGTTCCTCGAGCACGGGAAACCCCTTATCTTCGGCAAGGAGAAGGACAAAGGCATACGGCTGAACGGATTCAGCCCCGAAGTCGTGTCCCTGAAGGATGGCAAGGTTTCTATGGACGACCTCCTGGTCCACAACGAGAAAGATACAACCCTGTCCTTCATCCTGGCAGATATGACGTATAAGCCGCACCTCCCCCGGCCAGTCGGGATTTTCCTTGCCATTGATCGGCCGGTGTACGAAGCCGAGATGGAGCGCCAGATAGCATTCGCGCAGGAGAAACGAGGAGTTGGCGATTTCAAGAAGCTCCTGAACTCCGGCGAAACCTGGGTTGTTCAGTAACTCTTCTGCAGGGGCGATTGAAGGTGTGGCTCGGTAGTTCGGTCACACCTTTTTTTATACCCGAATCATTATCGGATCGAACATGGAAAAAGCCTTCGAAGAGCTCCAACACATCATCGGACAACACAGCCGGTTTGTCCTCACAACTCACGTCAATCCGGATCCTGATGCTATCGGAAGCGAATTGGCTCTTGCGCGCTATCTCGCCGCCCATGGCAAAATCGTGGCGGTGCTGAACCATAGCCCGCTACCGGCGAATTGCGCATTCCTCGATCCGAAAGGCGTGATTGAGCAGTTCGATCCCGCTCAACACGCAAACATGGTCCTCGACGCGGATGTCATCATCGTCGTCGACGCGAACCAGCTGGACCGCCTCCAGGGGTTGAAACCGTACATCTCCAACAGCAAGGCCGTCAAAGTCTGCATCGACCATCATCTCGACAAACTCCCGTTTGCCGATCTCTATCTTGTCGATCCAGAGACGGCTGCGACCGGTGAAGTCTTGTACAATTTGTTTCTCTTCCTCGACAAAGATTCTGTTACGACCGAGATAGCGATACCTCTGTACGCAGCGATCATGGCCGACACCGGCTCTTTCCGGTTCCCGAAGACCGACTCCACAATTCACCGCATCGTCGCCGATCTCCTCGAGCGGGGTGCTGATCCTGTCGAGATCTACCGGAACATCTACGACCAGGGGACTGCAAATCGCCTCCAACTGCTTGGGCATGCTTTGTCGACGCTGCAGCTTGCTCACGGGGGCAAAGTCGCTCACTTGTCGGTTACGCGGGAAATGTTCAAGCAGACAGAAACCACGGAAGAGGACATTGACAACTTCATCAACTATACGCTCACGATTGCCGGAGTGCAGATTGGTTTAATGTTCACCAATCTGGGAGAAGCGATCAAGGTAAGCTTCCGGTCGCGGGGCGACATTGCCGTAAACATGCTCGCACAGGAATTTGGCGGCAACGGCCACAAGAACGCGGCCGGCGCCCGGATTCCCGGGGCAGGACTCGATGCAATCCGCGCACAGGTCATAGCAAGAGCAGAACACTACATCGTATGACGGAGTCTTCATGAAGCTCGCATTCGAACAATCATCACTGCGCACAAGCACTGCTGATGTCACAGCCCTGTTTGTGCATCAGGACAGATCGCTTTTCAAATCCGAAACCTCCTCAATTGCGCGGAGACTTGGCGTCCGCATGCCGGCTGTTGAGACCGGCGACTTCGTTGGAAAGGAAGGGGAGTCGATCGTGCTCTATTCCCCGAGAGCTGGCAAAGCACGTCGGATTATTCTGGTGGGACTCGGAGAACGGCAAAAACTCTCACCCGAGCGTTTTCGCCGATGCGGGGCAACGGCGGCGAAAAGAGCCCGTGCACTGAAAGCGAAGAGCCTTTCAATATTCATTCCTCCTGCTCTCGCTGCCTACGAGTCTGTCGTAACCGCCATTGCTGAAGGCGCATTTCTAGGATTGTATCGATTCGACAAGTACGTTTCGAAGAAATCAGACGCTCCTCCAAGCCTGGAACAGATCACTCTTTTTACAGAAGACTCCGGCAAAGTGGCACGAGGCAGGACGGCCGTCCTGCGGGCACAGATCGTCTGTGAAGCGACGATTCTTGCGAGAAACCTGGCCAATGCTCCGGGAAATGAAATCTATCCGGAAACACTTGCCGAGGCAGCCCGCCTCTCAGCACAACGCAGCCAGTACTCAGCGACTGTCCTCGATGAAAGGGAGATTAAGGAACTCGGAATGGGCGGTGTGCTTGGAGTGAGCCAGGGAAGCATCCGGCCACCCAGGTTCATCATTCTTGAATACGGCAATGTGAAGAAGCGTCCGGTGGTCCTTGTCGGAAAAGGCGTCACGTTCGATTCTGGAGGTATCTCCATTAAACCTTCTGCAGGTATGGCAGAGATGAAAATGGACATGTCCGGTGCTGCCGCAGTCATCGGCGCCTTCGAGGCAGTGGCCAGATTGAGACTCCCCGTCCACATCATCGGTCTCATTCCAGCCGTGGAAAACATGCCCAGCGGCAATTCCATTCGCCCCGGCGACATTGTCCGGCACTTCAATGGCAAGACGTCCGAAGTCGACAACACGGATGCCGAAGGCCGGCTCATACTCGCCGATGCCCTCGCATATGCGGAACGGTACAAGCCCTCAGCTGTGATCGATCTGGCAACTCTTACGGGAGCCGTTGTCGTTGCGCTCGGCCATCATGCTGCAGGGATGATGGGCAATAATGACGGGCTGATGGCGAAACTTGAACTGGCCGGTGACGCGACGTACGAGCGTGTGTGGCAACTCCCCATGTTTGACGAATATGAGAAATTGATCAAGAGTGATATCGCAGACGTCAAGAACGTGGGCGGACGATGGGCTGGTGCCATCACGGGTGCATGGTTCTTGAGGAAGTTTATCGGACCGTATAGATGGGTACACCTCGACATCGCCGGGACAGCGATGCTCGAAGAGAATGAAGATTATACTCAGAAGGGCGCATCAGGCTTCGGCGTACGTCTCCTCACGGAGTTTCTCCGGGGATGGAAGTGACAAAGTCATGAGCAAAAACAAGAGGGTTGCATTGCCCTCTTAGCGTTTTCTTGTTACCTTAGACAACCAGGACCTGCACCGCTCCTGGGCCGTTGCTGACGAAGCGAACATGGAGCTGGAGGAAACTATGAGATTCACATCACTGCTTGCAGCGTGCTGGTTGCTCGGCGGACTCGCCGCTTTTTCGCAAAACCACTTTGAGCAGAGCGAAAGCAGGAGCCCGAGTTCTCCTATATCGTACGAAGCAGTCGCCCTCTTCAATGCCGATTCCTCAACGATGACGGTCAATGTCCACTATCGGATCGGTCAGAATTTCTTCATCTTCGTCCGCAACGAGCGTGCACCGCAGCGATCCGATTATGTCGCCCGCGGCGAGCTCCTCGTGGAGCTTGTGAACGAACAGAAAGTCTCGGTGGCACGACAGATCCTTCAGCTGCCACTTACCCGCACAACCTTGCCGAGAGATTCCGATCGACCTATCAGCTTGCAGGGAGTCATCTCCTTGCAGGCGCCTCCCGGAAAATACACAATCGTGTTTTCAGTCGATGATCGTGAGTCCGGCCGCGCTTTCATCGAGAAGACAAGAAAAGTAGCATCTCCGGAGCCCAAACCTGCGGCGCTATATGTGTCTGATCTCATAATGTGCAGGCAGCCGGTCCTCGGCAAACAACCACAATTGTTCGTTCCGATGAATCGCGGTGGCAACGTCCTTTTCGCTGATGCCGGCGGATTTTTGACCGAGGTATTCCTCCCGTCCGCTTTGGACACCCTGCGCCTGACGTGGAAACTTACCGGCCAGGCCGAAGGGTTTGGCGAGAGAATACAGAAGCTCGAAGGATCCACATTCACGATTCTCGATGGAGTGCTGCACCTTCTCCCGCAAGAGCAAGGAGTGCTCTATGGATTGAAAGCGATCGTCCATAACTGGAAAGCCATCTATGTTCCCCTCCCACTGGAGAAACTTCAGCCAGGAGCGTATACTCTTGAGGTGCAATACCGCCTCGGCAAGGCTTACAAGATGGACAACCACGAATTCCGCGTGTCGTGGCCTTCCCATCCGTTCTCGCTGACCGATCCGGAACTCGCAGTCGACGCTCTCCGCCATATTGCGAAGGAGTCCGAAATCGACGGCATGCTCTCAGGTTCAGCCGAACGACGCTCAGATGCGTTCTACCGCTTCTGGAAGGAACGCAGCCGGGATACAACAACCGCTTACAATCACGCATTGGCTGAGTACTACTTCCGTGTCGACGAGGCGATGCGAAAGTTCTCGACGGCCAAGGAAAACGACGGCTACAAGACAGACCGCGGCCGGATCTACATTCTCTACGGACCGCCGCCGAAATCGGAACGAGTGCTCCAGCCGAGCTCCGGGCCCAAGGAAATCTGGACATACGAGCGGGTTCAACGGAGGTTCATTTTCATCGATCCGGCCCGAAACGGCAATTATATCCTTAGTCAAGCTGAGAATCTGTGAAACCACTGATCGCTGTAACCCTTGGTGACTTCAACGGCGTCGGGCCTGAAATAGCTCTGAAGGCGGCAACGCACGCTTCAACCCGCAAACTCTGCACTCCTCTTCTCGTGGGACCGCTCAATATTTTTGAAAGCGTCCGCGACAAACTAAAAATCAAGGCCAAGCTTCAGAGAGTTGTATTCCCGTGGAAGGAAGGCATTGCGCTGCCTGTCCTCGATGTAGGGGACGGCCTCTGGGCCGATATCCGGTACGGGGAGGTCACGAAGGCCGCGGGCAAATCAGCCGGCGTCGCGATCGAAAAATCGGTGGAGCTATGTACGTCGCGCAAAGTCGCTGCAATGGTCACTGCGCCGGTATCGAAGGAAGCCATGCAGCTGGCGGGCTACAATTTCCCGGGGCAGACGGAAATGATCGCTCTTCTGAGCCGCTCGAACAAGGTCGCCATGATGCTGGTCTCCGAGAAAATGCGCATCGGCCTGGTAACCATACACGCCCCGCTGCGATCTGTTGCAGAGAGCATTTCAAAAGAAAAGATTGTCGACAAGACTACGATTATCTTCGAAGCGTTGAAGTCGAACTTCCAGATCAGCAAACCGCGGATTGCGATCCTGAGCCTCAACCCTCATGCGGGTGAACATGGTTTACTCGGATCTGAAGAGGACGACATTCTCAAGCCGGCGATCGAGGAACTCACGGCATCCGGCTTACAGGTTGTTGGGCCTGTTTCGGCCGACGCGTTTTTCGGGACTGCGGCCTACAAGGCATTCGACGCAATTCTGGCAATGTATCACGATCAGGGACTCATACCGGTAAAAATGAGTTCTTTCAAGACGACAGTCAATTTCTCGGCAGGGCTCAGTATCATTAGAACTTCCCCAGGCCACGGGACGGCATTCGACATCGCCGGCAAGGGGACTGCTGACATCTCCAGCATGCTCGAAGCCATCAAGTATGCAGTTCGATTTTCAAAAACTCGATGATCGACCTCAAAGACGTGACGGTGGCATTTGACGGACAGGTAGTGCTTGACCGTCTCAATCTCTCGATCAAAGACGGGGAGTTCGTCTATCTGGTGGGAGCAACCGGCGCAGGGAAGAGCTCATTGCTCAGGCTTCTCTACATGGACCTCAAGCCTGATTCAGGATCGGTCCGCGTATTTGAGTACGATTCTGCGACTACGAAAGCGGACGACGTGCCACGGCTCAGACGTACGCTGGGAATTGTTTTCCAGGATTTCAAGCTCCTTGAAGACCGCGATGTTTTTGAA
Source organism: Ignavibacteriales bacterium (assembly GCA_026390595.1). Lineage (NCBI taxonomy): Bacteria > Pseudomonadati > Ignavibacteriota > Ignavibacteria > Ignavibacteriales > Ignavibacteriales bacterium. The sequence goes on along the minus strand of JAPLFQ010000016.1, from coordinate 44,174 downwards.
AACGTAGCGTTTGCGCTCTACGTGACTGATGCACGCCGAAGTGATATCAAGAAAAGAGCATTCCACGCGCTCTCGGACGTCGGCGTCACTCACAAGCGCAGTCAGATGCCCCATGAGCTGTCCGGCGGCGAACAGCAGCGCGTCGTGATTGCACGGGCACTGGTAAACTCTCCCTCCCTTCTGTTGGCCGATGAGCCAACAGGGAACCTTGACCCGACCTCTTCGTCAGAGATCATGGAGCTTCTCAAGAAGATCAACATGCGCGGTACGGCCGTGCTCATGGCAACACACAACTATGATCTGGTTCGCAAGTATCCCGCCCGAGTCATACAACTGAAAGACGGCAAGCTGGTCGATATCGAGTTCAAATAGAAAAGGCGCTGACACTCTTCGTGCCAACGCCTTGTGAGAACCTTCACCCCCACCCTCAACGGACCTGTTCCACTCTTCGAATTTCCTGATGAGCCAGCAATAACGAGCGCTCAATGCCTGCACGCAAGGTCATCAACGACATCGGGCAGGATAAGCACGAACCTGTCAGACGCACCTCAACGATCCCATCATCCGTGATCCCAACCAGTTCGACGTCACCGCCGTCTCGCTGAAGATAGGGGCGAACATGCTCAAGGCTCTTCTGAACGATTTCATGAGTGAGCATCGCTCACATCTCCTTTAGTTAGACCCTCCCAGAAGGATTTCCACCCTCTGCGAAGGCGGTGCTGAAACATGGAGCATGCTGATCTGTGACGCGAGATTCCGGGCAATGCTGCGTATCGTCTGCGCGTGCTGGGAGGCTTCGTCCATCACGACAATCGGCGTCCCTTCGTCCCCGCCGACTCTGATCCTCGTGTTGATAGGAATCTCACCCAGGAACGGAACATTGAGTTCCTTCGCAGTCCGGCTTCCACCTCCAGAGTCGAAAATATTCTCTCTCTGTCCGCAATGGCTGCAAACAAAGAAGCTCATGTTTTCCACGATTCCAAGAACGGGGACGTTTACTTTGTTGAACATCACTAGCCCTTTCCGGGCGTCAGCCAATGCGACATCCTGCGGCGTCGTCACAATAACCGCTCCGGTCAAAGGGATGGTCTGCACCAGCGTAAGCTGGATGTCCCCCGTTCCCGGCGGAAGGTCAAAAATCAGATAGTCCAGGTTTCCCCAGTTCACGTCGCTCATGAACTGCTTCACCGCCCCACTCGCCATAGGCCCCCGCCAGATCACGGCCTGCATAGGGTCAACAAGAAATCCAATCGACATGATTTTCACTCCATACCGCTCAAGCGGCACAAGCTTGTTCTCCGAAAGCTTCGGCCGCTCATTCATGCCGAACATCAGAGGGATGCTGGGACCGTACACATCGGCATCCACCAGGCCAACACTCGCCCCGTCGAGAGCAAGGGAAACCGCGAGGTTTACGGCAACAGTTGACTTGCCAACTCCCCCCTTGCCGCTGGCAACTGCAATGGTGTTCTTGACTCCGGGGAGAATAAGATCCTTCTGTTGATTCGTGTGTGTTGCAACGGACGCGGTCATTTGGATGTCAACGTCGCCCACATCTGCAATTGTGCTTCTGATTGCTCGTTCGCAATCGACTTTGAATTGATCCCGCACGGGACATGCGGGGGTCGTGAGTTCTAATGTAAAACTGACATTGTTCCGGTTAATCTTTAGGTTCTTTACAAAATTCAGGGCGACAATATCCCGATGCAAATCAGGATCCTTGACAGACTTTAGTGCCTGGAGGACATTGGCTTCAGTAAGTGGCAGCATTGATACTCCGTAGTATTTCGATTTGGTGAAAAGAAAAGAACACAGAACAATACACTTGGTGAAACGAGAAAGGCGCGCCCTTGGTTCCGACCGTCTCGGCATCGCAGGTCTTCATTACCCTTTGATAACGCCGATGGGCACCATCTTTGCCACTTTGCGCGCAATGCCCGCATTATGCACAACATCTACAACGGCACTAACATCTTTGTAAGCGTCCGGCTTCTCCTCGGTGAGACCACTCTTCGATGCTCCCCGGACGTGAATCCCTTTCTCCCTCAGATCCTGCAGCAGCTCGTCTGCGGTAGTGTCCTTTTTCGCAGCATGCCTGCTCATCGCACGTCCGGCTCCATGGCACGACGATCCGAACGTCTCCTCCATAGCCCGCTCCGTGCCAACCAATACATAAGAACATGTCCCCATACTCCCAGGTATGAGAACCGGCTGGCCCACCTCGCTGTAATCTGATGGTATCTCGGGACGATGCTTTGGAAATGCCCGGGTGGCTCCCTTCCGATGGACCAGAACTCTCCGCGCGGATCCCTCGATGCGATGAGTCTCCTCCTTGGCTATGTTATGGCACACGTCATAGACAATTGTCAGATCTCCGGAACCAAAAACTTGCTCAAAGGCCTGTCGTATCCAATGCGTGATCATTTGCCTGTTCGCGAACGCGAAGTTGGCTGCGCAAGCCATTGCCTGCAGATAGCTCCTCCCTTCCGGTGTCTGGATCGGCACGCACGCGAGCTGGCGGTCGACAACCGAAATTCCGTACTTTCGCATCGCCTCCTGCATAGTTTCAAGGTAATCTGTGCATACCTGATGGCCCAGTCCCCGGGAACCGGTGTGAATCAGTACCACGATCTGGTCCCTGAAGAGACCGAACGCTGCGGCGGCCTCGTCGTCGTACAGTTCCGCAACAAACTGGACCTCCGCAAAATGATTCCCTGATCCGAGTGTGCCAAGTTGATCCCTTCCACGCTCTTTGGCCCTTCTGCTCACCTTGCTCGCATCAGCGTTCCGTAGCTGCCCCTCCTCCTCAGTGTGCAGGAGATCTCCGGCCGTCCCATATCCGTGCTCCACAGCCCAGAGAGCCCCGCGCTCCAACACGCGGTCCAGTTCAGTGTCACTGAGGCCGGCGAGGATTCCTTTCTTGCCGGTTCCGCACGGGATGTCCCGAAACATCTGGTTGAGGAGAACATCGAGCTTATGCTTCACCTCATTGAGGCGATACTCCGAGCGAAGAAGTCGCACGCCGCAATTGATGTCGAATCCGACACCTCCTGCGGAAACGACTCCATGCTGAATATCCGAGGCGGCTACGCCGCCGATGGCAAACCCGTAGCCCTGATGAGCGTCGGGCATTGCCAACGATCGGCCCACCAAACCAGGAAGCGTGGCGACATTTGCTACCTGCATCAAGGTCAAATCGTTCTCAATCGCTTTGATCAATCCGCTGCTGGCATAGATCAGTCCTTCGATCTTCATCCCATCCCGAAATGTCTTCGGTATCAGGTAACGATATTCGTCAAGTTTCTGCAGCATGTTAGATGTCGAAGAAGACTCTCGCTGTCCATATCCCGTTCTCTTGTATGACCTTCAGCTGATGGTAGGTAATCGCCTTGACGTCTAATCCGGACTGATGCCTGACAGGATCGAGGCTCTCTCCACGGACCACTGCTTCGACGGAGAAATCGTTCAGGCTCGTGATTTCGACATTTGCCATCAGGAAGTCCTCGCCGTCGTAGAGATAGAGAATCTCCGAGAGCCAGCGAACAAGGAGGTTGTCGGTGTCACTCCCCGAGACCCGCATCCTTTTCTCTTCGCGTTCCCTGATGGTCGTGGGATCGACGATAATCGACACAAGACCAAAAGCGGCCTGCCTGAAGGCGTCACTGAGGGTGGGCCCCCAAGCTTCAATCCCCAAATCTGAGGGATGCTCCAGTATGCGAAAGCCGCTATTCATATCGACGTGGCCGAAACGGGCGTCCCAGAAAACGGCATTAGATCAAGGTCTTGCCACTCAATCGTTTGAGCGCTTCCAGATACAATGCCGTCGTCTTGAAGATGATATCTTCCGGGAGACGCGGTGCCGGCGGTTGACGATTGAAATCGATGGAATCGAGGTAATCGCGTACATACTGCTTATCGAAGCTCTCCTGCCCCTTGCCGGGAGTGTATTTGTCCTTAGGCCAGAATCGCGAAGAGTCCGGCGTCAGTAATTCGTCGATGAGAATCAGTTCCCCTTTGTCGTCGATGCCGAACTCCATTTTGGTATCGGCGATGATGATCCCCTTCTTCTCGGCTATGGCCGCTGCCCGCGAATAGATCGCGATCGAGACGTCGCGCACGCGTTCGGCTATTTCCTTCCCGACGATGCCTGAAGCCCGAGCAAAATCGATGTTTTCATCATGCTTCCCGACGTCCTCTTTTGTCGCCGGTGTAAATATAGGCTCTGGCAGTTTGTCCGATTCCACAAGCCCGGGAGGCAGTTTGATGCCACACACACTTTGAGTTTGCTTGTACTCCTTCCAGCCCGATCCCGACAAATACCCGCGGACCACACACTCGATGGCAAGCGGTTTTGTCTTCTTCACATACATGGAGCGTTGCTTCAGATCGCCCCAATACGGTTTGCACTCCGACGGGAAGTCGTACTCAATCGTCGAAAGCAGATGATTTGGAATAATATCCGTCATCTGCTCAAACCAGTAGTCGGAAATCTGGGTGAGCACCTTCCCTTTGAACGGTATCCCTTCCCCCATAATGACGTCATAGGCCGAGATGCGATCGGTCGCCACAATCAGCAAAGCCTCTCCGAAATCGTAAATATCCCTCACCTTGCCCCTATTGACGAGCTTCAATCCGGGGAAATTTGTCTGTGTCACAACTGGTATCTTGAACGATGACGACATCGGACCCCTCTTGTTTGGTCGCTTTAATATGTACGGGAATGTTTGCTTTTGCCCGGCATCGAACTTTCTACTCTCAAATACCGATGGTTATGGATAGAATGTGCATTCTTGCTTCAGAGCCTTTTTCAGGCGACGGAGGTATTCATCCCTTGTGATTTCCTTAGCCCCAAAACGGGCAAGGTGCTCTGTGACAAACTGCGTATCCAGCAGTTCATACTCTCGTTCCCGGAGTCGATCAACAAGCGACACGAGCGCAACCTTTGAAGCATCACGCATCCGGCTGAACATCGACTCACCGAAAAAGGCACCCCGGATCGCCACACCATACAGTCCGCCCACAAGCACGTCCTCCTTCCAACACTCCACGCTGTGTGCGAATCCCATCTGATGCAACCTTACATAACTTTGGATGATTTCTTCAGAAATCCAAGTCTCTTTTCTTGCAGCACACTCACGCATCACATCTTCAAACCGGGTATCGATGAGAATCTCGAAAGGTTGTTTCTTGATCGTGAGGGAAAGGCTGCGGGGAATCTGTAATTCGTTCAGTTCAAATATTGCGCGCGGGTCCGGTGAATACCATCCGATCTCCCCGTCAACGCCGTCGGCCATGGGAAAAAATCCAGAACAGTAGGCCTTCAGAAGGAAATCGGGATCTATAATGCCAACCCACGTTTGATTCTCTTTCATTGTTCCCAGACGAAGAAATGGCTTTCTGCGTACAGACAATTCAGATTCCCGAAGCCCCGACCACCGGTTGCCCCTGTCACTTCCCCTCTCCCACGGTCACCACCACCTTGCCGACACTCTGCCGGGACTGAAGGAACGTATGTGCTTCCCGGATCTTCTCAAAAGGATAGACGGCACCTACAACGGGACGCACTAGACCTTTCTTGTACCAGGACATCAGCATCGCCATCGTTTCCTGCAGGTAGTCAACTCTGTCGAAAAGAAAATACAAGTTGAACCCCATGAGACTGACGTTTTGTGAAACCAGAGACGGTGGATAAATGTGTGGAACCGATGCGGCTTCGATCAAGGCTTTGACCTTTGGTACACCCTTCCTGCCTGCAACGGCTGAGAACCCGTACAAAACGTATCGTCCCATCGGTGCAAGCAGCTTCCACCCTTTTCGAAAAACCCTTCCTCCCACAGAATCGAGGATGACATCAACTCCCTGCCCATCTGTCTCGCGTCGGATTATTTCAGCAAAGTCCTGATCAGAGTAGTTGATGACGACCTCAGCTCCGAGGTCCCGGGCAATCTGGATCTTGGCATCGGAACCGACCGTCGCATAGACGCGAACCCCAAGATGTCTGGCGATCTGGAGCACAGCTGTTCCAACTCCGCCGGCGGCGGCGTGCAGCAACAACCTCTCACCTTTCCTGATTTGACCAAGCGTGACCAGCCCGTGATACGCCGTCAGAAACGCGACACCGATAGCCGCGCCCTCCTCAAAGGACATCCCGACCGGCATTTGAGTCAGCAACGAGGCGGGGACCGCGACAAACTCCGCATACGCTTTCTGCCTCGTAAACCCCACCACGCGGGACCTTCGTCGAAAACCTTTGACGCCTCTCCCAACCTCTTCAACGATTCCGGAGAACTCGAGACCGGGGATGAAGGGTGGCTTTGGAATCGCGGGGTAGTAACCAAGCCGGGCAAAAACCTCTGCGAAATTCAGCCCTATAGCCCGTACGCGCACGAGGACATCTCCATCTCCAACTTCCGGCCGCGGCACTTCACAGATCCTCAGCACTTTAGGATGGCCGAATTTTGAAATCTCTACAGCCTTCATGACCCAGACTCCTTCTTATCCCTTCACCAGCTTTATTTCGAGGTTGGATTGAGGTTCTCGAGTTCGATGACAGACCCTTTCGCCACTTGTTTGCTCATCTGGTATGGAATCCTGGCTTTCCGCAGGTCGTTACGGGTGAGAAGGATATTGGATGATTCCGCTCCTGCGATGCTGAGAAATACAGAAGTGCCATCCAGAGCCGTGGAATTACGGACGACCGCTCCCTGGACGCGATTGAACTCCAACGCGGGGGTCACAGACGGGATGTCTGCCTGGCGCCCTGCGAAATTATCGATCTCGAGGTCCTTCACGTCTTCAACATACAACGCAGAACGCCACTGATTTGACCCAGGCTTACCCCAGAAGACTTCGACATTCCTGAGTTTCAGGTTTCTTGCCATCTGGAACTTCAGAGCGTGCACTGCCTTGTCGTACGCGACTGTTGTATCCGACGAGACATAGAGCTTCACGTTTTCAAACGTCAGACCATCCAGCCAGCTTTGCGGGTGTCCGTTCATGATGCTCGAACCCTTGCCGTGGGCGATGACATTCTGGATCAGGACGTTACGAATGAAACCTGCAGGGGGTTCGTTGTCGAACTTCACGTGCTTGTGCACTTCGCTGCGCCGTTTGATGTTAATATGGAACGGGTCGCCATCTCCCCACCAAAACCAGTCGTACCGACGGCAGTCTATCGTCAGGTTGGAGAGCACAACGTCGCTGACATAGCCGCCATCGAATACCATGAATGCTATTCCGCGGTTGGAGTTCGTGATCGTGCAGTTGTCGATCGTCACGTTCCGCACACAGTTCATATTTCCGTCGCAGAACTTGATCGCGCTGGAAGCAGAAGAGAGACGGCAATTCGTAACAGTGATATTCTCGCAAGGGAGCGCGGGTCCGAACCAGTTCATCGAATAGAAAACAATCGCATCGTCTCCGGTCTCAATGGTGCAATTCGATATGTGGACGTCCTTGCAGCCGTCCGGATCGATTCCATCTGCCCAAACACCCTCCGGGAGGCTCGATTGGATGAATACACCATCGATCACTAATCGTTCACAGCCGTACGGATGGATAGTCCATGACGGAGATCGTACCAACGACAACCCTGTGATGTACACATCCTTGCACCGGAGGAGGAGGATAAGCTTGCCGAACTGATCCTTCCTGGGGAAGGATCGCATAAGGGGTTTGCCGAGTGCTTCCATCCTCTCCATGTTCGGGCGAATGAAGTCATCCTGGATATCATTGAGCCTCCACTCGTATGCTCCCTGACCATCGATCGTCCCACGCCCCTCGATAGAGATGTTTTCCAGATCTTCGCCGTAGATCAGAGCGTCCTTGTCGAACGCTTCCTTCAGCTTGATTGAATAGAGTGTAGCCCCCGCTTCAATGTGGAATCTGATGTGGCTTCGGAGATGGAGTGTGCCGGAAGAATACTCACCCGGAGGGAGGTACACCAAGCCACCGCCAGAAAGGGCGCACGAATCGATCGCGCGTTGGATGCATTGCTGCGCATTCTGAGTTTTCTTCCCGGTGGCACCAAACTGCCGCACGTTGAAAACATTATCGTCGCCTCGTGCAGGCGTGACCAGGAAGAAGAGAGAAATCAGTGCACATCGATGGAGGATGTGAGACTTCATCGCGGGTGTCCTCGCAGGTTCACAGAAATTGTGATACAGCGGTGAAGCAGAGAATGGACCGCGGCCCGATAGGGCCGCGGTATGTCATCGGAATATACGAAATGATGGTGACTCAGTCACCAAAAGAAGTGCCTACTGCCCTTGCAGCCCGGACCAATTGAGAATCCAGCGGGACGGTACGTAATTTCAGAATAGCCTCCTTCACTGGAACGGAGGTGACTTCATTCCCCTGCAGGCTTACCATGTGGCCGAATTTCCCCTCTGAAGCGAGTTCAAGGGCCTTCGTACCGTACTTGCTGGCGAGTATCCGGTCGTACGGCGTGGGGCTCCCGCCTCGCTGTAAATGCCCCAGAACCGTCACGCGCGTCTCCAGCCCCGTCATCTCGGTGATTTTCGATCCTACCACATCGCCAATGCCCCCGAGACGTATCGGGTCGGTGCGCTTCGAATCCTGTTCGCGCACAACGAGGCCTCCTTCAGCCGGTTTTGCGCCTTCTGCTACGCACACGATGCTGAACTTGCTTCCATGTTTTCCGCGTTTGAGAACATGCTGGCAAATCTTTTCCCATTGGAAAGGAATCTCGGGAATGAGGATAACGTCAGCGCCTCCAGCCAATCCAGAACCGAGGGCAATCCAGCCTGCATACCGTCCCATCACCTCGATTATCATGACTCTGTGATGTGCTGATCCTGTGGTATGAAGGCGATCGATCGCCTCCGTCGCCACCGTGACAGCCGAATCGTATCCAAACGTGACGTCCGTGGCGGAAAGGTCGTTATCAATCGTCTTGGGAACACCGATGAGGTTCAGACCGAGGTCAGTGAACTTGTCGACGATATGCATCGTCCCGTCCCCGCCGATGGCTATCAGTGCGTCGAGGTGCCAGTCCTGATAGTTCCGTATTGCATTCTCTGAGCAATCCAGTATGTCAATACCATGGGGAGTCTCGACCGGGAAATGGAACGGATCTCCCTTGTTTGATGTACCCAGGATGGTTCCGCCAAGGTTGACGATTCCCGAGACATCCCTCGGTGCGAGCTCACGCATCCTCCCTTCAACCAGGCCTTCAAAACCGTCCAAGATGCCCACAACCGTAGCACCGAAATATGAGATGGCAGGCTTAGCGATACCCCGTATTACGGCATTCAGGCCGGGACAGTCGCCCCCGCCAGTTAATACGCCAATTCTTTTCATAGATTTCATCAGAATCCCCTAGTCTGCAAACTTCTTTATGAAACGACTTGTCAGAGTGCCTCTCATAGTATATCGGTAAGTATAAGTAAATTCTTCAGCGATTTCCAGAGAGATGCCCGGAATCGCGGAAATTGGACCACTTCCTGAATTTTTTCTTGTTTGTCAGCCGAAATTGGATTACCTTTCATCTGCAAATTAACGTACACCTCAAAGCCGGCGAATGGCGCGACCTCGCTATTTGCTGAGCAGACGTAGCCTAGCTTGTGCGTCGGCGCTGTTGATGCATTGTTCTTGTCCTCTTTTCGTGACCTTCCATTCTTCACGAGGCCAGGCACCAGAACACATCTATAGCACGCAAGAACGTTTCGTCTAGTTGCCTCGTGTACATCTACATTCATCATTTCCGAAAGGAAGTTCCATGGAAAAAGGAACAGTTAAGTGGTTCAACGGAGCCAAAGGCTTTGGCTTCATCACACGTCAGAACGGCGAAGATGTTTTCGTCCATTTTAAGGCGATTCGTGGTGATGGCTACCGTACTTTAAACGAGGGCGACCAGGTTCAGTTCGATGTCCAACAAGGACCGAAGGGTCTGCAAGCCGCGAACGTAGAGAAGGTCTAATTTCATTTACTCTCTATACAACCCCAGCGAGATATTCTCCTGGGGTTTTCTTTTTCAGTCGCTCACGATGGGAAGTTGACTACCTATGAACAATGGGACCGTAAAGTTCTTTATCGTGTCGAAGGGTTTTGGTTTTATCGTGACCGAGGCTGGCGATGAGATTTTTTTTCACAAAAGCAACGTGAAGAGTACCGGTTTTCGTGATGTTCTCTCTCAGGGCGATACAGTGAAGTTCGAACTCAAAGATGAACAAAAAGGAAAACGAGCGTACAACATCGTTCGTGTCTAGACCCTACTAACAAACGAAAGTCCCCGCAAGGGGACTTTCGTTTTGTACTCGCTTCTCCCGCCCTTTGTTCTATTTCGTCCCCCCCGACTGATCCAATTGTTTCGTTGTTCCGGCTTCCGGAATTGACTGAATCGTCCTGAACTTCTCAGTGAGCGTGTTGAGTTGTTTGTCGGCCTTGTCGAAATTGTTCTTGGCGTTGCCCAACTGGGTCCCAAGCGTCTCGAACGTTTCCGAGAACTTCCCCAAGTCGGATCCGAGCCGCTCCAGGCTCTGGAAAATCTCTTTGGCGCTCTTCTCAATCTGGAGTCCTTTGAAACCCATGGCAATCACACGCAGGTGCGCATAGAAGCTGTTTGGCGAGACCGGTATCACTCTCTTCTTCATCGCATAGCTGTATAATCCTTCTTCCTCTGAGACCGATTCGTCCTTGATAATCGTCTCATAGTATATGTTCTCCGCCGGCACGTACATCAGCGCGAAATCGAACGTCCCCTCATCCGGCAGGATGTACTTGTCCGCAATCGCATCAATGTGCTTCTTCACATCCGATCGAAATGTCCTGACAGCGGTCCTTTTTTCCTGCTCACTCTTCGCCTCCAGCATTTTCTGGAAGTTCTCAAGGGGGAACTTGGAATCGACCGGCACCATTCCCCCCGACAGGTGGATAACAGCGTCTACCGCCTGCCCGCTCTTGAACCGGTACTGCATCTCGAATGACCTGATGGGAAGCACCTGCCTGAGGAGGTCCTCCAGAAGAAGCTCGCCGAGTCCCCCCCGCAATTTTGGGGCTTTCAGCATTTCTTCAAGCTTCGAGACACTCTGTCCAAGTTCTTTGATCTCCTTCGTGGCCTGACCAAGCTCGCCAAGCTTGTTCTGGACATCCTGGATGACTTTCGCGGCATTGTCGAGCCGGGATCCGACCTGGCCGGTGTTGTTCTGCAACTGCTGCGTAACGTTGGAGAGTTGCGCCGTTACGACATTCAGCTGCTGGTTCATCGTTTCCGAGGTCATCTTAAGGCTCTGGTACAGCGCGTCCTGAGTGCCCTTGAGCGAGAGACCCAGCGAGTCGGAGGTGTTCCTCAGGCTCGAGTTCACCTCTCCGCGCAGGGAATCAATTTGCTGTTGAATCAATACTGCTGCCTGCGTACCGTCCTGCTGCTGGGGCGCGCGGAGACGAAGTACAATCACGATCAGCAGCCCCGTGATGATGAGAAGCACAAGACCAAGGACAAGTTCCATTCACACTCCACAGTTGTCGTAACCCCTGGGATATCACCCCAGCGTAGACCAAAACGTGCAGTTCAATAAACTCGGACTATGAAGACGGCAAGCAGGATCAACCCTGTAGCATAGGAGATGATACGGGCCCACCGCATAGACTTCTGTTTTATCGCAGACCAAGCTCTCGCGAATACGATCATGACGACAATCAGTGCGATGGTTGCAATGATTGCCTGAAAGACAGTAAAAGATTCTCCATAGTTGAACGCAGGACTGTTCCCATCCCAGAACCTTCCGTAGATCACCAGAAGATGCGCTGTATATACCAACAACGATTCCTTGCTCGCGTCGAGCACAAACGATTTCTCCGTCTTCCTCCATTCCGAGTAGTACCAGCATCCAACAAGAAGCAGGCATACTATACCCAGCCTTGAGGCGAAAAATATCGGATTTGCCCGTATCGCCGTTGACATATGCGGGATATACGCGGGGAGACCAACCAGAAGGGTTCCGGCGATGACCAGAAACGAGCCAAGTGCGGCAAGGATCAGGAAGTAATTCCTTACCTCTCCTCCGGCGCTGGCTTTCTTGTACGCAAATGCCGCAAGCGCCCCAAACATGAGAAACCCAAGCCATGGGAAGAGTGGAAAGATCGAACCCTGATGGTCATTGAAATACGGCGCAATGAATCCGGGCAGGTAGAGAGAACAATCGATTTCCCAGATAAACGGAGCGAGGAGAACCATAAGACTACCAAGCATCGCCAGAAACCACTGGTAGTTCAAATCCCTCCTGATGACAATGCGCCCGAGGAAAACGATGAGAAGACCGATAGCGATGCAATGAAGGATGTCGGATTGACTGAAAAGGAGGATCTGCGCAGCAGTTGAGTCACGCACAGTCCGTGTAAGCGAAAAGTACGGGAGATGAAGTCCGTACCCAATAACCCAGATAAGTACAATCCGGCTCAACTGCCTCCAGTAGGCCTTACCGAAGGTCCGGAATTCCTCGAGCTTTCGGTCACTCGCAACGACAAACACAAATCCAGCAACGAAAAGGAAACTGGGTGCTACCAGGCCATTGACAAAATTGACCCACCCGAACCACGCAGCGTTCTTGATGTCCGCCAACAGGAACGCGTTGAAGACATGGACTTCAATCATGATAATCGTGGCCCAGCCCCGGAGCAGATCCACAAAGACCAGTCTGTTCTTCACGTCCAGTGTTCTCCCCATTGAAGATGCGAAGACGCATCTAAAGCGCTCACATCACGAGCACCTATGTAATCACACCAAGATTCTTGCCGACTTTCGTAAAAGCCTTAATCGCCTTGTCGATGTGATCCTTCTCATGTGCAGCGGAAAGCTGAACCCGGATCCTCGCTGTCCCCTTCGCCACGACCGGGTAAAAGAAGCCGACGACGTAGATCCCTTCGGCATACAATTCGCGCGCCATCGTCTGGACAAGCCCGGCATCGCCGATCATGATCGGTACGATCGGATGGAAACCATCCTTGATCTTGAATCCTGCTTCACGAATCTTCAGTCTGAAATAGCGGGCATTTTCATCGAGCTTATCCCGGAGCGCAGTCGATTCGCTGAGCAAATCAATGGCCTTGATCGTGGCACCGACGACAACCGGACTCAGCGTATTCGAAAATAGATAGGGCCGAGACCGCTGGCGGAGAAGATCGATGAACATTCTGGGTCCGGCCACACAGCCGCCTGCAGCACCCCCCAGTGCCTTCCCAAATGTCGTCGTGATAATATCGACCTTTCCCATTACTCCATGATGTTCATGCGTCCCTCTTCCGGTCTTCCCGACAAACCCGGTGGCGTGGGAATCGTCAACCAGCAGGAGAGCATCGTACTTCTCGGCGAGGATCGTGATCTGGTCGAGCTTCGCCACATCACCGTCCATGGAGAACACCCCATCTGTGACAATCATGCGGAAACGCCTGGCCCCAGTCTCCTTTAGTTGTTGCTCAAGATCGGCCATGTCAGCATGCTTGTAACGGCGCCGCTCTGCCTTGCAGAGCCGGATCCCATCGATAATTGAAGCATGATTCAGTTCATCGGAAATCAGAGCGTCTTCTTCTCCAAGCAACGCCTCGAAGACACCGCCGTTGGCATCAAAGCACGATGAGTAGAGGATGGCGTCTTCCATGCCCACAAACTCGGCGATTTTCCGTTCCAGCATCTTGTGGCTGTCCTGCGTCCCACAGATAAACCGGACAGAGGACATTCCGAATCCCCTTTCATACAGGGCATTCTTCGCAGCCTCAATCAACGCAGGGTGACTCGAAAGCCCGAGATAGTTGTTCGCACAGAAGTTCAGAACCTCCTTGAGCTTCGAATGCGCGGGGTATTCGACAAAAATATCCGCCCCCTGCGGCGAATGAATGAAACGTTCCTCCTTATAGAGATTTGCCTTCCTGATCTCTTCAAGGATGCCCTGGTAATGAGTTCGTACTCGTTCGTGCACTGCCATGGACTTATCTGCCTCCTCCTGATGTTGCCAATAGAACAGATCCTCGAATTGGCCTGTTCGACGCGACGACGATTGTTCCGTTTAGGGCTTGAAGAGCACCTTGTATGCATCGCCGTTGCGAATCGCCTGGAAGCCCTCCTCGAAGCGCTCGAGCGGCAATTGATGCGTGACAAAGCCGGTCTTCATCAGCTGCTTCGCAAGCCCTGCTTTCAACAACAGTTCCATTTGGTCCCATGTCTGGAAAACCCGTCGTCCGATGATGCCGTGGACGGTCATCCCGCTGAAAATGATATTCTTCGCGAAGTCGACCTGCATCGTACCTGAGGGGATGCCGAGGAGAGAAAAAGTGCCTCCCATGCGAAGCACACGCGCCGCATCTTCGTACGCCCGATAGTTTCCCGACATTTCCAGGGCAACATCGACGCCGGTGTTCTCGGTCTCGCTCATGATCGTATCGACAAACGCAGCCCTGTCATCACCTATCGCCATGTCGAAGCAATGATCTGCCCCGTACTTCTTCGCGAGGGTGAAACGACGCGAGACGAGCTTCTCATGCGAGAAATCCTCATGGGACGCGTCGGTGACATAGATGCGGCGTGCTCCTGCCCATTTGGCCACCGCAACAGCCATGAGTCCCTGCACTCCGCATCCGAGCACGACCACAGACTGGTCCTTGATCGGAGCGGCCATGACCGTGTGCGTCGCGTTTCCCAGTGCATCCATGAAACTGATAATCTCATAGGGAATTTCGCGCTGGAAGAAGAGCCGGAGATTCTCCGCGGGGACCTTCACAAATGCAGCCCAGGCACCGTCGTCGTGCACACCGTTAATAATGGTGTTCCGACAAACGTGGAATTCACCCTGGCGGCACTGATAACATGTCCCGCATGTCACGTGCATCTCAGCGGTGCTGAAAAACTGTTTCTGGGCAAACTTCAAAAACGTTCCTTCTGACGCGAGAGAACGAGCCGTCTTCCGACGCAGGAGCTTCGCCAGATCGGGGTTCGATTTTGCCTTCTGGAACATGAGCTGAGCGATATGGTGCCGCGCCTTCTTTCCTGCATCGACGATTCTTCCGCTGAACTCGTGTCCGACCGTGACCGGGTCGGACTTTGCCCTCATCATCTGCACGCGCAATGAGTCCTTGGAGTTGTAGATGCCGACGTCGGTGCCGCAAATTGCTCCCGCCTGGACCTGAATGATCACATCGTTCGGGTTTTGAACAGTGGGTTCGGGTTTGTCAACGATCTGAAGTCCAACGGGCCATTCCTGGCCTTCTTTCGGTTTAGGTTTTACAATCGCTTTCATTGACGTGTCTTTCCCTTCCGTGTATTCGAGGCCCCAACATCGATCGGGGGGATAGCCGCATCACTTCTTCAATGATTTCCAGGCCGCATAGTTTTTCCTGATGTCATCCAGCACTTCGCGGTCGACCTGATCGTCGTCCCGGATTCGGATATCGTAGTTCTCCCATCCCATGAAATCCTGCAACGCCTTCTTCGTCTTCGGATCAAATACGCCTGTGACGGGTCCGTCATAGAACAGAAATCCCTTATACGGCTTGTTACTCAAAATCCCCTGAAGTTCCTTGCAGATTGCAGGATCAATCTTGATAAGGTTCTTTGCATCCGACCGGAAATAATAAAGTTTGTGAAGCTCATAGAGACGCTCGAGTTCCTGCAATGGCCGGGCATGGTCATAGATGCTGATGTCGATCAGATCATCCGTTGTCCCATCGTACCCTGCCCCCTTGCGCTTCACAAGCAATGCAGCCGATTCCTCTCCCCTCCGATCTCCCCCTGCCTTCCCTCCCGCGACGATGGCCGCGACAAGTTTGTCAGCCAAGGATCCGTTCGTTTGCTGGAACGTCTTTGCCAAGGCCTCGACGGTCTCCTTGCCAACAAGAGTGTTCCCCTGAGCAGCGAACCCCTGCCCGGTAATCACAACACCTTTTCCGCCACTGGTCCTCCCCGTGATGCCCCCTGCCCAGTCAAAACACTCCCTGCCTGTCCAACTTGCGGAATTTCCTTTGGCGTCGATAATGCCTACCTGCCGAACCTCGCGGCCTGAATCATTCGCGATGAGAATCCTCAGAGCCTCTTCTGCTGTCGCCCCGTTGCGAAGAAGTGAAAGTCCCTTTGGGCCGTACGAGACGTTGATAAATGATTGCGTCGCGATGGCGCCGACTCCGGCCTCGGCCCAGGGGACGATTGGCCGGACATTTGGAAACTTGGATTGTACAGCAACGCCCACATCACCTGAGACGGGATCGATGGCGACGATTGAGAAGGTTGAAGCAAATGGTTCGGAAGCAGGCACTGCGCCGTGGCCGGATCGCGAAGGGGCGATGACGATCAAAAAGAAGATCGCAAAAGAACATACTGCAGCAAAAGCTGAGATGAAGCGATTCATGACGGTCCTCCTTGGCAACGCATCCATGGGGCAACACAAGGGCAGTCTTGTCATCAGGCAGGACGACTGTTTCCTGGATCAAAACGCCGTGAGAATATAGAGAGAAATACGTTGGAAGGAAAGTACTTTGAGGCGCTGCTCCTACGGAGACTTCTTCAACCTGATTGCGAATGATCCGTCCATCATGTGGCGATGAGGAAACGTCTCGATAAAGCCGTCGGAGGTGACGATTTTTGGGTTCACAAACTGGTTCGCATTCTCGATCGTGAATTCCGAATGCGTATCAAGGAAGTTCGTTATCATGCCGAAATTTTCTTCCGGCTCCGTTGTGCATGTGCTATAAACGAGAACTCCGCCCGGCTTGACATGCTTTCCAGCGTTCTCGAGAATGGCTTTCTGGGTCTGCACGAGCCTGACCAGGTCCTCGGGTTCACGTTTCCATTTCGCGTCAGGTTTCTTCGAAAGAACTCCCAAACCGGAGCATGGAGCATCCACGAGCACTTTCTCGGCAGGCGCAGTCTGAATGGTCGCTGCGTCCGCCACCACGAAATGCGCATTCGCAATACCCAACCGCTGACACGCGCTCTTCACAAGGTTGAGCCGGCTCTCATACCTGTCAACCGCGACGACTTCACCGACATTCTTCATCAGCTCGCCAATGAACGTAGCCTTTCCTCCGGGAGCCGCGCACATATCAATCACGCGATCTCCGGGCTTTGGATCGAGAAGCTGCACCGCGAGGCCTGCACTCTCATCCTGGACAACAAAGAAGCCCTGACGGAACATCTCCGATCCACCAATTCCCGCCATGTGCTTCACCCGCACGAAGAAATCGAGATACTCCGCCTTCGAGAACTGCACCTGGTGCTGTTCCAACTGGTTGAGGAAGTAATTGAAATCGATCTTGAGGCGATTGACGCGGAGCGTCAGGTCGGGCCGCTCGTTGTTCGCTGCGAGAAACTTCTTTGCTTCGTCGTACCCGTAGCGGCTCACCCAGCGTTTTACGATCCAGTTCGGGTGTGATTCGATGACCGCCAGGTGTTGGATTTGATCCTCGTTCTGGTCCGGGTATCGGATGTTGTCGAGGTTGCGGAGGATATTCCGCAGCACCCCGTTCACAAGGTCGGCTACCTTCTGGCCCCTCAGCCGCTTGATGAACTCGACGGACTCGTTGACTGCCGCTGAGTGCGGGACCTTGTCCAGAAAGAGGATCTGGTACAGAGCGACTCGCAGGGCATTCTTGATATTGGTCTCGGCCTTCGTGAAGTTGCCATGGAAGAATCCGGTCAGGACCCAGTCTACCTTCATCTGCCAGCGGACGACACCTGTCACGATTTCGTTCAAGAGCCCTTTGTCGAGTTCGTTCATGTCCGTGTTACGCATCTCGTTGTCGAGGAGGCGGTCGAGGTACGAATCGGATCGATCGACGCGATTGAGTATCTTCACCGCAGTGCCGCGTGGTCCGCGGTACAGGTTTGTCGTATCGGAATCAATACTCATTCGGAGCGGGTCTTGCATCGTCGTTGCAGAGCCTTTTGAAGTCGTGTCATCAGAGAGCGATTATCTCATTCGGATAATCCGGCTATGGCCTTGTCGGTTGAGCGCCACCCACCTCCATGAGCGCTGCGTCAAAGGGGATTCGAAATTCGGCAGAACAGACGTAGTGCGTTCTCAGGGAGCAACGCGTGAGGATTCTTCAGATGACTCTAAAAAGAAAACGCGGAATGCAACTGCCGATTGCATTCCGCATGCTCAATGTCGAAAAACGAATGTAACTCACGCAGAAGGAGCTGCTTCTGCCGGCTCAGACGCCGGGGCAGCAGTCTTCTTTCCGTATTTCCTGTTGAACCTTTCGACTCGACCAGCGGAGTCAACCAGCTTCTGCTTACCCGTAAAAAACGGATGGCAGGCCGAGCAGATTTCAACGTGCAGATTTCCAGCCGTCGAGCGCGTCTCGAATGTGTTGCCACAGACGCAGGTTACGATTGCTTTTTTGTAGTCAGGGTGTATTCCGGGCTTCATCGAACTCTCCAAGTTTTCTTTCTCATTTGCTTTATAAGGTAGCCTTTTTTGGTCACACTTGCAACGGCATTCTTGCTCAGAAAGACCGGCTGCGATCATTCGAAGGAATGCCGAATCCTTGAAATTATGTTCGGATTTGGGTAGATTGGTCTAGATGAGACAATTGACCAAATTGATTTTTCTTCTTGGCCTGTGCGGAATGGCGTCTCTTGCTCAGGACAAAGGCACATTCAGTTTCCTTCGTAACGAAGTCGGGGCGCGCGCAGCCGGGTTGAATGGCAGCTTCGCGTCGATGACCAATGATCCCAACCTGATTTTCTATAACCCGGGCGCTCTCACAACCCTTACGCAACCCCGTGGCTCCGCCGGATTCCTGAAGCATCTGCTCGATGTCAATAGCGGGTACCTTTCGTATGCCCGTTCCGTCGATGGAGTTGGTACTGTCGGAGGCGGAATCATCTATGTCGACTATGGATCCTTCAACCAGACCGATGAATCGATGAATTCGCTGGGGACATTCAGTGCCCGTGACATAGCATTGATTATGGGCATCGGCCGCTCGATAGACGACGTAACAAGCGTGGGAATGAGCCTGAAACTCATCTACTCATCGATCGGCGAGTTCAAATCGTCCGGAATTGCCATCGACGCAGGCATCCTGTACCAGGTTCCATCACAAAACATCACCATAGGCGCGAGTGTTTTGACGCTCGGTACTCAGCTGCAATCCTACAACGGCACCAAGGAGTCCCTCCCACTCGACGTAAAGATCGGCATCACCAAACGGCCGGAGCATCTGCCCGTGTTGCTGAATCTCGATTTCCACCATATCATGGACAAGCAGGAAAAAGCGCTGGATCATCTGAGTTCGTTTTCCTTCGGGGCAGAACTGTTGATGAGTGAGTCGGTCAGACTTCGGGTTGGCTATAACAATCAACAGCGGAAAGACCTGAAACTCGGCACTAGCGCCGGGCTTGCTGGCATTTCGCTCGGCGGCGGGATTCTGCTTGGCGAGTATGTGATCGACTACGCGTTCAACTCATACGGCAAGATCGGCGGTCTGCACCGGGTCTCTGTCGGTATGGGCCTCTAGGGACTTCGCTCCCCGCTTCCCTTATCGGGTCAGACTTTCCAGCATTCCATCGCTCAGATAGAAAAGGATCATCCCCGCGAACACCACGAGCGGCGGGATGCGATCTTTCGACTTATTGATCTCCGG
Source organism: Ignavibacteriales bacterium (assembly GCA_026390595.1). Taxonomy (NCBI): domain Bacteria; kingdom Pseudomonadati; phylum Ignavibacteriota; class Ignavibacteria; order Ignavibacteriales; species Ignavibacteriales bacterium. The sequence continues at coordinate 24,581 of JAPLFQ010000016.1, read as the reverse complement.
TATGAGGTCGCTCGCACCTACATACACCGCAATACCGGCGGAGAACGCAAACCCCACACCGATAGCTTCTGCACCGATGCTCTGAAACACAAACAGCGTGCACACCCCCAGCATGGTCGCCCCGGCCAGTCCAACCGTGGACATCATCACCGCCTTCCGCGAATATCCAGCCGCAACGACGATTGAGCCGATCGTGAGTCCTTCCGGAAATTTGTGGAGAAGAACTGCGAGGAATATCAGGATACCCAGCATGGGGTCGAACTGCTGACCGATTGCGATCGTGAATCCGTCAAAGAACGCGTGGACGAACAACCCGCTAAATGCAGAGAGGCTAGCGGTCTTTGATACCATGACGTCGCCGTGCGTCTCTTCCCCGAAATGGAGGTGCCCGACGATCGTGTGTTCGAAGAAGTGAATCGTAGCGAAGCCCAATACGCAGAACACCATCGCCTTGTCCCCAATCGCATGAATGCTTGCGGGGACCAGTTTCAAAAATACCAACGCCAGGATAAACCCCGCCCCCAACGCCAGGAGTGTTTCCTGAACGCGCCGCGGCCATGTCTTCTTCAGATAGATGATGCTGCCGCCGAGGATTTCTGCCAGCGCAGCGGCGAGACCAAAAAGGAATGTCCGAACGATCATTGAGCCCTCGAATATGGCTTGTCCATGAAACGACGAGCCTCTTTGTAGGTGTTCTCGTATTCCTTCATGTTCAACACCTTCTGATACTGTGCAAGTGCTGACCCGCGTTTCTTCTGCAGGTCGAAGATCATGCCGATAGTCAGGTTCGCCATGGACATAAAGCCTGACGATACGTGCTTGTCGATCTTCACTGAAATCTCATCACAGCGATACAGGTCCTTCAACGCATCGTCCAAACGACCCGCGAGGAAATAATGGCGGCCAGTGTAGTAGTACGCCTCCCTGGCGTCGAAATCATCATATCCCACCTGATGCTTCCGGAACCGCACCTCAACTTCGTTGAAGACCTGAAATGCCTCTGCCCAGTATCCAAGACTGACGTAGCAGCGGCCATACATCCTGTGAAAGAGCGGATTGTTCGGATACTTGCTGTGGAGTTCACGCGCGAGTTCAAGCGCCCTGACGTATTGCTTCTCGTACGAAAAGTAGGTCTGAAGCAGGAAGTACATTGCCTCGACCTTCGCGTAGCGCGCCTTGGTGGCGGCGAGCTCCAGCTGTTCCAACCCTTTCTTTTTATCTCCGCCCGGCAGGAACAGCATCAAAGGTTTCACAACCGGATACTGGCTCGGGACAACATCCGCATAATAGTTGTACATTCCCATGCCCAGCAAGACATCATAATTTGCCGGCTCAAGTTTGTTCGCTCTTCTAATCGACGGCAGCGCCACGAGACCATCTTTCGCTGCCAGCAGCCATGCGCCCCTGTTTGACCTGAGCCTTCCTTTGAACCCTGCTGCACCCCCTTTGAAGAACAGCGCCGTCACATCATTCTCGTTCGCGTCAAGACGCTTCTCGCACATCTCCACTACCTTGTCCAACATCGCCAAGAAAGCACCATCCCGCGATTCATCGTCGAAGTTGCTGAGGATACGCCACCACTCCGTCATCGCATGAAAAAAGTACCCTGCCGGATGCTCTGGTGCGAGCCGGACAACCTCCGCAAATTCCTTGTCCGCTTTTTCAAACTCGATACTGTAAATATGGCCGATCCCGCGCTGAACTCTGGCATCGATAGCGGGGTCTTCAATCCACTGACCCTTCGCTGACGCGAAGACCAGCGAAACCAGGAGCAGCAGTTGGTATCGCCGTGCTTTCAGTAACAATGCACAGTTTTGGCTGGGGTTCCTTCGGGGAAGCAAGCTACATTAGCCTCTCTGCTATGTATGAACGCAATCCGGCAGCTGCGACTCTTTCCTGTTTCATCGAATCCCGCTCGCGAACGGTCACAGTCTGATCCTGCAGGCTTTGCGAGTCGACCGTGACACAGAACGGCGTCCCCGCTTCGTCCTGCCTGCGATAGCGCCGACCAACCGCGCCGCTATCATCGTAGAAGACACGGAAGTGCTGCCTGAGATCGGACTCGATGTTTCCCGCCATCTCGGGCATCCCATCACGATTCACCAGCGGGAACACAGCGACTTTTGTCGGCGCCAGTTTCGGGTGAAGCTTCAGCACGATCCGCGTTTCCATTGCTCCCTCAGCCGATGGAACTTCTTCTTCGTTGTAAGCATCCACAAGGAAAGCCATGAACGACCGGCTCGCTCCGGCCGAAGTTTCGATGACATACGGGGTGAATTTCTCCTTCGTCGCCTCATCGAAATACTTGAGGCCTTTTCCGGAATACTGCTCATGCCTGGAGAGATCGAAGTCCGTGCGATTGTGCACTCCTTCAATTTCCCCCCAACCGAACGGAAAGAGGAATTCGATGTCGTACGCGTCTTTGGCGTAGTGGGCAAGTTTGTCCTTGGGGTGCTGATGCCATTGGAGCTTTTCCGGTTTCATGCCAAGTCCGATGAACCACTTCATTCTCTCGGACCGCCAGTACTCAAACTGCTCGACGTCCGTGCCGGGCTTCACGAAGAACTGCATCTCCATCTGTTCGAACTCACGCGTGCGGAAAAGGAAGTTCTTCGTATTGATCTCGTTACGGAATGCCTTCCCTATCTGGGCAATGCCGAACGGAATTTTGAGCCGCCCCGCCGACTGGACATTCAGAAAGTTCACGAAAATGCCCTGCGCCGTCTCCGGCCGCAGGTAGACGACTGAGGACGAATCCTCCAACGGACCCACGAATGTTTTGAACATCAGGTTGAACTTACGGGCGTCGGTGAAAGTCCCCTTGTTGCCGCAATTCGGGCACGAAAGGAACGTCACCATGACCGCCGCATCGGCGTCGGTCGTCACCCGTTTTGCGAATTCCTCCACCACAACCTCATCCTTGATCTGCCCGTCAAACTTCCCGGGCTCGATCTCCCGCAGGGCCTCCTTTTTGCGCTTGACTGACATGTCCTCGAAAAGGACATCGAGACGATAGCGGGATTTGCAGCCCCTGCAATCGACCATCGGATCAGTAAAGTTTTCGACATGGCCGGATGCTTCCCAGACACGCGGATGCATCAGAATGCTCGCGTCGACCCCCTCGATGTTATCGCGGTACGTCATGCTCTTCCACCATTGCTGTTTCAGGTTGTTGAGCATTTCCACTCCCAACGGACCGTAGTCCCAGCATCCATTGAGACCGCCATAGATTTCGCTCGATTGAAATACGAAGCCTCTCCGTTTCGCCAGAGAAACAATTTTCTCCATCAGTTTCGATTGGTCGTTCAACGCGCTTTTAGGTTGGTTCATGGTAGTTCGGTTTTGAGTTTTAGGTTGAGAGTGGTTCGACTTTGCTCACCACAGGTTTCGCGTTCCAGATTCGAAGTTCAAGGGCGAAGGCCCACAGGATCAGGGAAAGATCCAGCCGTCTGCCAACTTCTGGCTGCCATCTCTGGCATCCGTCTCACGTCTCGCTTTTCACTTCTTGCGTCTCGAGTTTCACATCTCCTGCTCCAAATCTCTACGACTCAATTACTTTGTTACTTCACTACTCCCCTACTTGTTTCTAAACACCGGCTTCCTCTTCTCCAGGAATGCGCGAGTTCCCTCCTTGAAATCCTCTGAGGCACAGCATTGGCCGAAAAGATCGGCTTCGAGCGCCTGACCAGCCGACAACGGGAGCTCAGTCGTTGCGTTCACCGCCTGCAGAGCGAACTTGATCGCTAGCTGACCCTTCCCGGCAATCTTCAACGCAAGGGCCTCCGCGGTCGCCAGAAGTTCCGCCGATGGAACAACTTTGTTTACGAGTCCCACGCGAAGAGCCTCCTGGGCGTCGATATGGTCTCCGCCGAGAATCATCTCGAGGGCTCTTCCTGTTCCAGCCAGTCGGGCCAAACGCTGAGTTCCGCCGTATCCGGGGATGATGCCGAGGTTCACTTCGGGCTGACCGAATTTGGCATTCTCTGACGCAATGCGAATGTGGCATGCCAGTGCAAGCTCCATCCCGCCGCCCAGAGCAAAGCCGTTCACTGCCGCTATGACAGGTTTCCCCAGATTCTCAATAAGATTGAAGACGGCTTGCCCCCCCTCAGAAAATGATCTCCCCGACTGTCGGTCGAGCTCAGTCAGTTCCTTAATGTCGGTTCCAGCTACGAAACTCTTCTCACCGGCCCCGGTCAGAACAATTACATCGATGTCAGCATCGTTCTTCAAGACCTCGAACGCCGATTTCAATTCATCCTTGGCCTGAGCATTGAGCGCATTGAGCTTCTCCGGGCGATTGATGGTAACGAACGCGAGTCGGTTCCGTTTTTCAACCATCAGCGTCTGATAACTCATAGATTGTCCTCGTTTTCTGGCGTTATGCGTGCGTACGAAGTCTCGAAACGTTCACCTCGGTTCGTTGGCGTTTTTCAAATACCGAAAGTCTGCCGCCACCATACGCCTGAACAAGATCCACTGCAATGTCGAAATCCCGTCCGACATCCTCCGGTGTATGCGCATCTGAGCCAATCGTGAGCGGTATCTTCAATTCCCTTGCGAGCGCCAGAATCTTCTGGCTTGGATAGGTTTCCTTTTCCGGTTTTCGTAACCCTGAGGTGTTTACCTCAATGCAAAGCCCCCCATTTCTGATCTGGGTCATGGCTTCCCTGACCAGATCGTCGACCCGTTTACTGGAGAAGATGCCGAACTTCTTTACGATATCGCAATGAGAAATGACATCGAACATCCCGGACTTCGCTGAGTCAGCAATCGTTTGATAGTAACCTTCGTAGAGCGATTCAAGCTCGTGTTTGCCGTACTCGGGACCAAAGAGCGGCTTCTCCTGTCCACGGGGTCCAATAAAATGAACCGAACCAAGGACAAAGTCGAAATCGTTCTGCCCAATGAACTTCTGATTCCACTCAGCGGCCCAATCGAGGTAGTCAACTTCGATTGCATACTTGATTCGAATCTTGCCGCCGTATTTCTCCTTCAGCGCCGATACTACAGGCGTATAGTCTGAATTAAATTCCTCCAGCGTCATCCGGTGGCGAGGATCGTAATCACCCGGCAATGGGGCATGATCGGAGCATGCTACTTCATCCAACCCAAGCCGAATTGCCGCCTGAACGTATTCTTCGAGATCTCCTTGAGCGTGTCTGCAGAGCCTGTTATGAGTGTGGTAATCTACTATCATTCCGGGTTTGCGATAATCCTTTTCTATACACTTCCAGCGATGCTCCATAAACTTGCTTCATTATAAGGAATTTTCTGCTCTTTTGGAACTGGGAAGACACGACCGCAGGTGCAGCCGGACGCAAGGAGTCGCTACTTCAGGGAGACGGGTCTTTTCGGTACCGGTTACCGGATGTCCGGACTACTCGTTATGAAGTGAAAAGAAATCTCTTGATCGAGGGAGGATGTGAAAACCAGCGGATCTAAAGAAATGCAGCGGAAAGATATCCGACAACAGCAGTTTTGTCTCCGGTGACGTCCCCCGAATTGCAGTAGAAGAGGATCTGTGACCGGCGGGCTCCCATGAGCTTGGATGCGCGCATGACCGATACCACCGGTCCTCCACCGCAAGCTTCGACTTGCTCGGCCACTATCTGCGCCATCAGGGCCGTCTCGTCAAAAGCCTCAACTTGATCTATGACACGGCGGTCGAGTCTGACCGCATCAGCGTAAGGATGATAATGGGAAAGGTCGCTGCTCGCAACGAGCAATACATTCTTGCCGCGGGTCGCCCGAGCGATGGCACCCCCCAGTGCAGGACACACCTCCTTCGTCTGATTGCCGATAATCATAGGTACAAAGGAGAAGTCACCGAGCACTCGCTGCAAAAATGGAAGCTGAACTTCGAGGCTGTGTTCCCCCCGGTGGCCAATTTCGGAAGCCTCGATGTACGGGGACTCCTCCACCAGCGCTTTGCGAATTTCCTGATGAACAGGGACATCACCCAGCGGCGTTCGATAGGCATCCCCCGGATAGACCGAGACCCCATCAAAATATTCCCGGTGGCTGGGGCCGACCATCAGGACGGCATCGTATTTGGAACCGCGCAATGCCTTGTACCCTGTGGCAGCAGCCATTCCCGAATACATGTATCCCGCGTGCGGTGACACCAACCCCCGAATGGGCCCCTTCACGTCCGGCGCGTCTGCCTGATCGAGCAGACGATCGACATGATCACGCAGTGTTTCAGAATCTCCGTCATAGAACGATCCGGCTGCGGCGGGCTTCCTGACTCGGGACACGGCCTCTCCTCCTTAATGCTTCTTTTTCTGGAACTCAGCTTCCGAGAATACATCCGACGTAAAGGTAAGAATTGAGACCCCTTTCTTCTTCCAGGCGTCGACAGGCAAGCCCGCTTTGCGGCACGTCTGGGAAAGGAATTGCTCCCTCCCCCATCCATATTCAGTCGCCACCTGAGGCAGCAAGAGGCCGCGCGCATGTCCCGCATCGATCACCAGTCCATGCCTTCCCACTACGATCTCTTCTATGTTTGTGGTCTTCTGCAGCGGAGAAAGGACCGAGATCTCTATTTCGACGTTTTTCAGTTCTTCGGCAGTCAAAGGAAGAAACCTGGGATCTTCCAACGCCGCCTTGACTGCGGCTTCCTCGATGGTTTCATGAAGAGGGAAACGAGCTTCGATATACCCGATACAACCGCGCAATTCGGAATGAAGGTGAAGGGTGACGAAAGCTCCGCAATGCTCCTTCAATGCAGTCCTGCGTCCTTCGCTTCGAGCGTGCGGGCGACCGGAAAGCGCCGACGCGATCGATGTCCGGGCAATTCTCAGAAGTTCCTTCTTGTCGGCGACGCTCAACTGCATTCATTTCTCCCTGAATCTTACAGCACAAGGTACTGATGCGGAGTGCAACATTCAAGTAATGGAAATGCCAAGCGAAGAGCGTGACCTTTTCTTGCTTATGGAGCGGTCGTTTCTTACATTCGCATTACAACACGGAGCGGAATCAGGTATGTCTTTGATGGTAAGTATTTCGGGGATTCGCGGAATTGTGGGAAGCAGTCTCACTCCCGAGACGGTGGTCAAATATGCTGCCGCATTTGCCGAGTACTGCCAGGGGGGTACGGTTGTGATCGGCCGGGACGGCAGAATCACCGGAAAGAGCATTGCCCATCTTGTCTCCTCCACCCTCTCGCAAATGGGGTGCGACGTGATCGCGATCGGAATATGTCCAACACCCACCGTCGCACTCGGTGTTGAGATGACCCAGGCTTCCGGAGGCATATCCATCACAGCGAGTCACAATCCGATGCAGTGGAACGGCCTGAAATTCCTCGCAGCGACCGGCCTCTTCCTCGACGCAGGCGAGAATCAAAGGCTCTGGGAAATAGCGGCTCGACAGCCGAGAACCTATGCGTCTTGGGAAAAGCAGGGTACGCACGTCTCCGATCCGGGAATGATCGACAAGCACATTACGAACGTGCTGTCGCTCCCGTACATAGACATTGAAAAAGTGCGCAAACGGAAATTCAGGGTGGTAGTCGACTGCGTGAACGCTGCGGGGGGCGTCATCATCCCAAGATTGCTTCGCGAATTTGGATGTGACGTCATCGAAATGAATTGCGAGATTTCCGGAGTTTTCTCACACACTCCTGAACCGATCCCCGAAAACCTCGGCGACCTCTCAGCTCGCGTTCGCCGGGAAAAGGCCGACCTCGGCGTAGCAGTCGATCCTGATGTCGATCGATTGGTCCTCATCGATGAGAAGGGGGACCCGATCGGAGAAGAATATACCATCGCCAGCGTTGTCAAATTCGTACTTGCCCGGGATGCCGCCCGATCGCGGTCACTCGCTCCTAAGGTTGTGGTTAACCTGTCGACGACCCGAGCCGTCGATGATATCTGCGCTCAATTTGGCGCTGAGCTTCTTCGCACCCCCGTTGGGGAGATCAACGTAGCGAAAAAGATGAAGGAAGTCGGCGCTCTTGTCGGCGGAGAAGGAAGCGGCGGTGTCATTCTGCCCGAGTCTCATATCGGCAGGGATGCGCCGGTCGGCGTCGGGCTGACATTGCAGAACCTGGCGGAATTTGGCGGTACCGTATCCGAACTCAAACGAAGCCTTCCACAGTACTCGATCACGAAAGGGAAAATCGACCTCGGCACTGTCAATCCCGACGACGTCCTCAGGAGAGTTCAGGACAGATACAGCGCGAAGGGAAAGGTGACAACCGCCGATGGCCTCAAACTCGATTTCCCGGACAGTTGGGTCCATCTCCGCAAGTCAAATACTGAGCCTATCATCCGCATCATTGCCGAAGCCCACGAGAAGAAGAGAGCCGATGAGTTGGTTTCTGAGTTCATCGGAGAGATTCAAAAGGGCTGACATCAGCACATACTGCACAAAGCATCTATTCTTCCTCACCTGCCTCCTGACATATTCGCAAGGCCGTGTCTGCTCCTTCCATGTTCAAGGTCCGGGATCTTCTGCGACTCTCATCTGTACCGCTGATTGGCCCTCACAAGATCAGGGCGCTTGTGTCCCATTTCGGAGACCCTGCATCCGTCTTGAGAGCGACTCCGCGCGATCTCATTCGTGTGCCCGGGATTCAACGGAAGATTGCGTCGACCATTGTGCACCACGAAGAGGGTGAGAAGTTCGCCGATGAGCAACTCCGGCGCCTGAACAGAATCGGCGGTCGCATCGTGACGATTTGGGATCCGGAATATCCTGATCTCTTGAAGAAGACGTACGACCCTCCCGCATTGCTCTACGTGCTCGGACATTTCAGATCAACCGACAAGCACGCAATCGCACTCGTAGGCACCCGCCGCCCTTCGCAGTACGGACAGATGGTCGCCGAACTGTTTTCACGATTTCTCGCAGAACTTGGACTTACCGTTGTCAGCGGACTAGCCAGAGGTATTGACACTATAGCGCATTCTACGACACTTCAGTCCGGCGGCCGCACCATCGCAATCATCGGGTCCGGACTCGACGTCCCGTATCCACCAGAGAACAGGAAGCTCCTCGATGCAATCGCTCAGCAGGGTGCGGTGGTATCGGAATTCCCGATGGGAGCAAAACCCGACGCAACGAATTTCCCTCGCCGCAACCGGATCATCAGCGGGCTCTCGCTCGGTACTGTCGTCGTCGAGTCGGGTGAAGAGGGTGGCGCAATGATCACTGCTTCCACAGCCCTCGACCAGAACCGGGAGGTTTTTGCCGTGCCGGGAAACATCACCGACAAGCGAAGCGGCGGGCCGAACAAGTTGATAAGGGAAGGCAGGGCGAAGCTGGTGCAGCGCGTGGAGGACATACTGGAGGAACTGGGTCCTCAGGTGAGACATCTCATGAGAACCGAGCGTGTAACCGAGCCGCCAGTCGAATTGACGCTGTTCGAGAAGAACATCATGAACGTCCTAAACGATCAACCTCTTCAAATCGACACTATCGCGGAACTCGCTGAGACATCCACGGCCGATGCGCTTGTGAATCTCCTCTCTCTCGAATTCAAAAACCTCGTGCGACAGCTCCCCGGGAAGATGTTTGTTCGTCTCTGACTGCAACCGATACCGGTCGGTTCTAGCGGGACCACCAGTACGTGAATTTCAACATGAAAATGTTGTCAGGCCGCGCGCTCCAAAGCCTGGTAAACGAGCGGTTGAATTGGAATTCTCCGAAGTTTTCGTTATCGGACCTGCTTTGCGTCCAGACAAGATACAAAGCAGAACCGGGTCGATATTCCCACCTCAACACCGCATTGCCACGCAATGATTCATAATTGAAATCAGGATTGTCGAGAGTTTTCGGTAACGAAGGCCCAACGCCGTCGGCGTCCACCTCGTATCCCGTGATTCCACCGCCCAGATCTGTCTGAGGTCTTAGTGTGGATCCGTCTCTGCCAAAATACCCAAAATCGAATGTTCGGGGGTGACTTAGTTGCTTGAGATTCCGGTATGCTCCGGAGGATATAAGCGGTTGCATGAATACCTGCAGGCTCAAATCGGGAGAGAATGTCCAATTCAGCCGAATGTTAGCCGAGACCGTCTTCTGATCCATTTCGGCGAACACGTAACGGCTTCCATACGTAGCCGTCGCCGTGGGATCGGCATATGATCCCACCCATTGGGCCTGGTTGAGATTACGATTGAAACCTGGACCTATCGTAAGCGCGATATTCGGTGCGGGTTTGTATTCGAGATCGATCTCGGTCTGAAACTGCTCCCCTCCTCCCCCGATGTAGCAGAATCCGAACGCGCTGACCACGATCTTCTTCCTGCCATCTGACGAGAAATTGAGATCGACTTCCCAACCGGTCGGGTTCAACATCACCGGCCCGCCCCGGGTACTCCTTGTATCCATCGTATACGGGTTATATGCATACGTGACTCCGACCTGATAGAAATTCGGAAATTCGATTCTGGTCGTCCCAAAGTAGCCCTGCCATACCTTGTTCCCGCCGAAATCATTGCTTTCGAATGCTGCAAGACTCAGGCGCAGATTGTTATAGTATTCCGTTCTGTCTGTCCATTTGTAACCAACCACCAGGTGATAGTTGATGACATCCGTTCTCCAGATGAATCCCAGGTCGTCAACATCGAACCCGGGGCTGATGAGCCCCACGGCGGAATTAAGCTGCCACGCCCCTTTCTGTTTGTTCAATGTCACCCGGCCTGCGTATCCGCTCATGTTTGTGGCAGTGGTGTCCAGCGAGAGCTCACTCAGGCCGGGCCGTTGAAAATAGTGCCGTGAACCCTTCTGAACTGCGGTTATGCGCGATTTCGTCCCATTGACATTCGAGAATGCGCCCCATCCTGTGAGAACGTAGGTTTTGTCCGAATCAAGAAATTGCCAGCCGTCCACGCCGATCGCGAGCGCATTCGCGTTGATGTCGTCCTTGAGACGATCGTCCGAGAAAAATCTATTCGTGTACGTCGTGATGAACCCAATCCCTTGTTTGCCGTCGTCGAAGTCCTTCTGGATCCGACCAACCCCGTAATATGTCAGCGGCTCGATCTCAACATTCCGTTTCACGCCGTTTTCCTGAAGCTCGGCGTACTCACGAGCTGTGCCCGCGTGGATCATTCCAATATTCCAATCACCTGCCACCTTCCCAGTGAGCTTTGCAGCTCCAAGTATGTGCGTCCCAAGCGGCAAATCGATATAGTCGTGCGAGGGGAGACTTCCCTGGGGAGGGCGACCGATCCTTCTGGTGTAGAAGAAATTCGGATTTCCCCAGTTGAAGCCCCAGAAGTTGTTCGACCCCCCCTGGCCAAATTGAAATACATTCGCGCCTTCGATGAAGAACGGGCGCTTCTCATCATAAAAGGTCTCGACATCGCTGAGATTGACGACGGCGGGATCGACTTCGACCTGACCAAAATCGGGGTTGACGGTTCCGTTGAGCATCAAGTCACTGCCAAGCGCCACCTTGAAATCTGCCCCCAATCCAGGCGAGTACTTCGATCCGTTGTTAAACGGGTCACCGTATGCATGCTGGGAGAATTCAGCGCGAGAGGTCAGATACGGCAGGATTTCCAGGTCGCGCGGTGGATCTATGTTTTCGATGCCATCGACGTCGATGAAGCGCGACACGAACCCGCTCCCCTTCTGCGGGGTATAGACCACAAAATCCGACTCGTTGGCCCGTCCCACGAACCTGCTGAAATTGACGGCCCACACATATTTTTCTGCCTGGTGAAACCGAAGCTGTGAAAACGGAATGCGCATTTCAGCCGTCCACCCCTGGCTGTCGATCCTGGCCCTCCCTTCCCAAACCCCATCCCAAGAATTGTCGTCCCAATCATCGTTATAGAGAGTCCCGTCGCGCAAGGTGCCTGCGGCGCTCAACGCGAAGAAGAAGCCGCTCCTCCGATCATGGTAGGGATCGATACTGAATGTGAACCAATCGGCTGTGACCTCGGCGTCGCGGCGCCCGAGAATTTGGATGATGGAATCCGGAGAGGAATCATGCATGCGGGCCGCGACGTACAGCGCCTCACCGTCATACGCCAGCCACACTTCGGTTTTTTGTGAAGGGGGAGCCGCTTCGTTCGGCAGTTTCTGCGTGAAAGTCGTAAAGCCCGGGCGCTGCCAAACCTGTTCTGAGATGATGCCGTCTATCGTCATCGTTTCCCGAACCCGATCCGCGGTGATCTTCGGGAGGGGTGTTGAAGTCTGAGATTGCAGACAGGCGAAACCACCAACGAGGCACATCACCACGCGTATCCACCGTGTGCACATGTGAAGCCCTCCTCCAAGAATTCCCGTGAGTGTCAGACTCTAGTAAGACCTGTGCTCTGTGGAAAAGGTTGCATGGTGGGATGAACGAGAAGGGAGCTGACGAACGACGCTAACAACCCATAGACAACTTCACCGTCTCACTGGACCACGAACGTCAGCGCTATCCGAGCGGCCGAAACGCAATGTCGGCCGGCATCGAAGCCTATTTCCGGACGATTGCGATCAATGCGTCGAGTGCCCGGGGATCCTTCGATTGTCCCAGACACTGAATTGCCTGCTTGCGAATACGGAGATTGGGATGCGTGTTTGCGATTATTATCACCCGATCGGCTCCTTCCGGTGTCCGGATCTGCGCAAGTGCGTAGAGAGCCTGCCGCTGCACATCTATCTCCTCATCGTCGGCAATGATGGATTCGAACGTCGCGACAGCTTTGAGGGACGCTTTTTGGCCCAGCCAGAATGCAGCCTTGGCCCGGACCTTCATGTCCTTCGCTCCGCGTGCGAGAGCGATCAAAGATTCCACTGATTCCTCTGAGGAAAGCTGACTCAGAGCGAAAACAGACTGTTCCCTCACTTTTGCTGAACGGTCATCCTGCGCAGCGTCCGTGAGCACGCGCAGGCACTCGGGTCGATTTTGCTGCCCGATCCAGAAAGCGGCCTGAGAACGGACATTGTCTGTCTGTTCGCCCCTGAGGACAGTGACAAGGAATGAAAATGATTCTCTCGAATTCTGGTGAATGCCGATCGCCGTCAGCAGATCTTTCCTCAGATCGACCGACGATTGCCGGCCAAAGAACTCAATGAGGAGGGCGACACTCTGATCATCGTCTGCTCCTCCGAGCCAGAGCAGAGGTTCGTTTCTCAGATCGGCATGGAGTTCCATGTCTGAGACGTTGAGTTTCTTCAGTGATCCATCATCGCCGAGGTTTCCAGATATTCGCGCAAGGATTGCCACCTCCTTGAGGACCTTGACGAGTTCGTTCCTCTCGACTCCTCCCCACATCCTGTCCCCGGCACCATGCCGGGAAGTGTCACCGGCGACAACATCATTGAGGCTGCATGTGCCATCCATATCGCCGGAATAGAGACTGCCAGAACTTAGATACGAGCCTTCATGCATCAGGCGTTTGATAGAGTACCCAATCCAGTATTCCTTTCCGCCAATCAAACGCGCACACTCGCTTGAAGCCCACCGCAGCCGCTCACCCAGAGAACGATGCGCGTCGGGGCATCGGACCACGCTCTGCCCTTCCAACCCGGAGGCGAGGAACACCAGAGCCGACAAGAGAGACAAGAACGAACGGGTTCGCATGGGATTAGTCTTTCGTTTTCCCTTCAAGGATCTTGAGCAAAGCCTCTTGCGCTTTCTTGGTGCCGATGTTGCTGAGCGCACTTACCGCCGCGGTACGCGCCTTCTTGGCGGCATCGTTTCGGGCAATTTCCAGCAACACGTCGACCGCTTCATCATTCTTCGCGTTGCCGAGGACATAGACTGCCGCAATTCTCAAATCGGGGTCTTTCTCATCCTTCACGAACTGACCCAGGGTCTTGGCGGCCGATGACTTGTTCGTATTCGCGAATTGATACAGAGCGGCCTTTTTGACCTCGAGCGATCGAGCCTTGCGCAGAACTTCGAGATAGAAACTCGCGTCCGAGTCACTCGAGCCCTCGCGAGCATTTCCAACGGAATAGATTGCCATGCGGGCGACATTATCATCCTGATCCGAGAGTGCGATTGTTTTCAGAAACTCGCGTGCCTCAGTCCCACCGTTGTTTCCGAGAGCCTGAACCGCAGCTTCCTTAATCTTCGAGTCTTTCGCAGACGTGACGATGTATTTCAATGCCTCAAAGGAAGCCGGGGAGTGAATATTACCAAGAGCGTACGTCGCCGTCCTTTTCATGTCGTTGTCTGACTCATTCACCGCGATGTCTTTCAGCACCGAGACTGCCGACGCATCCCCCCTATTGCTGATGGATTGGAGGGCGGCCTTTTTTACTTCCGTTGATTTTGCCTCCTTGAGCAGCGATTGCAACGCCTTCGTCGACTCATCGCTATGAACGTTGGAGATGGCAATTGCTGCTGTGCGGGCGATCTTCTCGTTCGGGTCAGTCCTCGCGACCTCTGCGAGATACGGTACGAGGTCATCGTCACCGACGTTTGCCAGAGCATAAAGCGCAGTTGTCCGGATTTCAGTGTCTGCCTGCGATTTGGCAATTTTCTTCAGCGAGGATGACGCTTCACTCTTCTTTGTATTGCCAAGAGCATACACCGCATTCTTCCGAACGGTCATGCTCGGATCGTTGACAGCGATATCAGCGAGTTTCGGCACAACCTGCGGTGCGTCGTAGCTGCCAAGGACGTAAACGATCTTCTCGCGCATCTTCTCGCTTTTTGACCGATCATAGAGGCCGATGATCACCGGCAGGGATTTCTCATCCGCGCTGCTCCTGAGTGCATACAGTGCCGTCAGTTTCACGTCTTCATCGTCTCCTTGCTGCAGAGTCTGGACAATCGCTGCATATTCGCCCTTCCCCTGCTTCGCGAGTTCAGAGCCAAGCCGGATCATGTTCGTCCTGGCATCGTCAGCCCACCTGCTGTGAGGATATGATTTGACATATTCCTGATATTTCTTGAAGGCCTCTTCATTCGATGTCCCGGATTTCTCCTGGGTATAGCATCTCCAATAGCGAGCAGCATCGGCATTCGAGCTATTCCTGTATGAGCCGATGAAATTGTCCAACGCCTTCTGGGCTTCCACCCACTTCTTATCCAGCACCAAATCATACGCCTTCTGGTATGCTTTCGAAGCTGCGCCGGATTCCTGTCCCGCAACTGTGGCGGCATCCTGCCCATAGTAGCCCACTCCGGCGATCGTTGGACTCAGGTTGGATAACTCATACCGCACCGACCCGATCTCAGCCGCCGCTTGAGCCAACGCCACTGGTGGCATTTCGAATCCTGCGATGGTGAGAGAGTGTTCCGCATCGTAATACAACCGGCCTGGAACCTGCGCAAGCTCGAATTCCAGCTGGCCGAGAGTCGTACCAATCGATCCCAATGCAACCGGAAGCTCACTCAGGCTGGACGAGAGCCCCCCGAGCGTCACTGCCGCCGCCGCGGCATCCTGCGCTGCAGCGTTCGGCGCAGCTACCGCCGACGGTGTCTTTGATGGCTTTGTGATTGAAACGCCGTGCTGTGCGAATGCATGCTGGCCCATCGATATCCCCAGCGCCGCAAGCACAAGAGCAGAAAACAAGTTGATGCTCCAGAAATGTTCCCGATCGTTCTTCATGTTCATACTCCCTTCAAATAATCGACTTCGTCTTGTTTTCAATTCCCTTGCCTGGTGAGGACCGAGTTACCCTCTCTATCTCCTCAAGGTTTATCTTAAAGAGAACGCCGTTTCGCTCGACGCCCCCTTGTACAATCTCAACTCCCTGGGCTCCATGATTAGACTCAATGTTGGCGATCTGGACAAGAATGAGGCCCAGATCCGAGACAAGCTCCCGCAGACGCTGCTGGGACGGATCGGTGAGCTCCGAGGAAATCTCATGAGATTCGCGGACGAGCGTCCTGGAAATCTCGCGCTCGCGTTTCAGGAGTGACTTCGATTCTACCAAAGATTTTGTATCTGTGTTCATGATCCCGATCAGGATGATCTTTGACTGCTCGAGATAGTCTGCAGTGCGCGCTTCAAGGGAGGTCTTTTCGACGTTCACACCCAGCCCGTTCGGTGTATGACCGGCAGAGTCCGAGGCGATCTGGTCGGGTACCGGGGCCTTGATCCAAAGACTCCAGACCGCGAACGCAAGGACAATCAAGGACAACGCCGATGCAAATCCGAAACTGAATGGCTTCCGGTTTTCCACGAGTACGTTCATGAGTCGTCCCACAAACGATTGCGGCTCGTCTTCCGCCGCCGCCATTTGAATCCGTCGGTCGACCTTCTGGGCAAACTGCTGCCAGTACAACTCACTACGCTGCCCGCTTGGCCGCCGTACCTTTTCGATGAGGAGACCCATCGTTTCGCGCATCGCCTGGAGTTCGCCGGCACACGACGCGCACGATTTCACGTGCGCTTCACAGGCCTTTGCGTCTTCGGCAGACAGCTCACCGTTGAGGTACCCGTACAAATTGTTCTTGATTGTCCGATGTGTTTTCATGATCCGTCGTCCTTCAGATGCTCCAACTTCATCCGCATTTTCCTTAGTCCCCTGTGAAGATGAGTCTTCACGGTCCCTTCCGAGCATTTCAACATGTCACTGACTTGTTTCGTCGAGAACCCGTCGATGTGCCGGAGCATCACGACAGCCCGCTGGAGCGTCGGAAGCTCGTGCAGAGCGCGTTCGATCATCATGCTCTGTTCACCTTGATCGGTTCCCTGGCCGGCTGACATCCCACTCAGATCTGATTCCTCCATTGGTACAAACCGGGCAGTGGATCGCTTTTTTTGTTTCAGCCTGTCAAGCGCGCTGTTTGTCGTGATGCGGTACAACCAAGTGCTGAAACCAGATTCCTGCCGGAAGCTCCCGAGAGCGTGGTATGCTTTCACAAACGCTTCCTGTGCAACGTCCTCTGCGTCATCATGGTCGTTGACGAACCCATATGCGAGATCATAGACACGTCGCATGTGCAATTCGACCAGTTCTCGAAATGCATCGTGGCTTCCTTCCTGCACAGCCAGTATCAGTTGCCGCTCCCGGTCAGGGGGCATTCGGAAGCCTTCCATTTGATGTTCAAAGATTAGACGACGCCACCGGCAATGCGGTTGACATCATCGTGTAGAACCACCGTGTTTATTTCAACCAACCTACTTCAGATGTAACCAATAGTCAAACAAAAACCCCCGGTCCAATGGGCCGGGGGTCTGCGGTTGACAACACATCGAGAATGACTTACTTATGGAGTTTCCGGATGGAAATGTCGGAATTTACCGTCTTGAGCGTAATGAGTTCCCCACCACCATTAAGCTTGTACGTTGCCCTGATTTCGCGCTCGTCCTGGTCCTGCTCGTTCGTATCAGCCTTGAAATCAGATCGCACCTTGTAGTCGCCTTTGCTGCTTCCCCACCGTCCTTCGATCCGGATTGTTGCTTCGATTGTGGCTTTTGCGTCCTCTGGGATGGAGAGTGTAATCTGTCCCCCGGCGGATGACAGCTTGCTCCGACCTTTTCCGCTTGGCCGGAGTTCCGCATCAACGTCTCCGCCGGCAGTGGCGGCTTCGATCGACCCGGAAATATTCTGAAGAGAAATATCACCGCCGGAAGTATTGGTCTTCACGGTCCCACTCGCGCTTTCCAGGTGAATATTGCCACCCGAGGTGCTCAGTGTTGCATTTCCCGTCACTTTGCGAACACGCACATCGCCGCCTGAGGTCGAAACTCTCGCCTCTCCCCCAACATCCCCAATCTCTATATCTCCACCAGACGTGTGTGCTTTCAACGATTTCCCTACGCCCTTGACAACAATATCACCGCCTGAAGTCGATATGTTGGCTTCTCCTCCGACGACGCCCATCTCAATATTGCCTCCGGAAGTCTTCAGGACGACGTCTCCCTGAATATCTCCGGTTCTCATGTCACCGCCTGACGTCGACAACTCAACTCTGCCCCCTTTGACGTCTTCGAGCTTCACGTCACCGCCTGACGTGCCACCAGAGATTCTCCCACTCATTGTCCCCTTCACAGCGATATCTCCGCCAGACGTGTGAAGATCCGCATTATACTGTGATGGAACTGTGATTTCGAACCGCAGATGGCCGCTATTCCATCCGCCCCAGCTCTTGCGATTTCGGAATTCCACCCGAACATCGTTCCCGCTCTGATTCATCTTCAAGCGATCAAGGTCTTCCTCATTGATTCCGTCCACTTTCACGAAGACCTCGTTCTTGTCCCACACGTTGATTTTGATGTCACCTCCGTCCACGGAGACCTCGAGCGTCCCGCCTTTGCCAACTGTGAACGACTTGGAGCGCGAATCATCTTCGACGAACCCGCTGAACGCGAGCAGCATCGGAACTGCAACCAAAATGGTCGCGATCATATACCTGGCATGTTTTTTCATTGCTGGTTTGCCTCCTCGTAGATGTTTTTCGCACGGATGCGAATGTAGTTGTTGTTATCAGACTGCATGCTCTGCTTCAGACCATTGAGGACGTCCTGATCAATATTCTTACTGCCCAGCATTGGCTTTTCCAGAAAGTTGATGACGTCGATACGCATGCTCGGGTTTGATTCATTTTTCAGAACGAAGAGCAGCGCGTCCTTGATTTCCCTATCAGTCTGGAATCTCTGAACAGCCTTGAGAGCTTCTCTTCGAACACCGACGTTTTCGTCTGCTTTCATCGCCTGGATCAAGGCGCTCTTGATCTCCTTGTCGGGTGTTTTTGTCGACTCGACCTGATTGGCCAGAGCACTCACCGTGAGCAATCGCGCACCTGGGTTCTGATCACTCATGAGGGCTTGGGCCATGACTCGCTGCATTGCGTTGTCATTCGAATTGCCCTTCATGCGGACAGGCGTCACCATGTCGAAACTCACCTCAACTTCAGATGTCTCTGCCGTTTGCTGAATGATCCGAAAATTCGAAACCCGCGTTTGGCTCTGCTGGATGGACGCCTGGCGGAGACCCGGCATCATTCCTCGTGCACTTCCTTCATCTGATGGCATGAAGACAAGATACCCGATGGCAACACCGAGGACGAGTGCGGCCACTCCCCCAAACGCAAGGCGAAGACCCGGGGAAGAAAACACGTCGAGCTTCTCCAGCCATTCGGATAGAGAAGAATGCCTCGTTCGTTCAAGACGCAGCGCGACTCTCAGATCTCGGCGCGCTTCATCAAGCAACACGTCGTTCACCTCGAAGCGAGGAGCCTTTGCGAGCACCGACTCCAGCTTACCGAAATCCACGGCCTCAGCCCGGCACTCCGCACAGGACGCGAGATGCTCGTTCAGGACCACCTGTTCTTCGTCGCCGAGTTCATGGTAGAATGAGAGATGAAGCAATTCTATGTACTGATCATGTTTCATAGCGTGTCCTTCGTGTTCACCATGTGCGACCTATATCAAATCCTGCAGTGACGAGCGAATCTTCTTTGTGGCTGCGAACAAATACCGCTTGACCGTTCCTTCTGCAAGCCCCATCATCTCGGCGATCTCGCGGATCTTGTAGCCATCGTAAAACTTGAGCGTGAAGACCATTTTCTGCTTCGAAGAGAGTCGGTCAATTGCCTTTGAAATGTGCAATGCCGTATCTGCCCGTTCCACCTGCCGGTCCGTTGTTCTCGACTCGGCAATCGCTTCAGCTATTCCTGCGGCGTGTTCATCATCAGGTTCATGACTCAGCGACGTGTGAACGTGGCGCTTACGTCTTGACCTGTGCGTCAGACAAACATTCGTCGTAATGCGAAACAGCCAGGTTGAAAACTGACTCTTGAGCTGAAACTTCGGAAGCGAGCGATAGACCCTCATGAATACTTCCTGATAGATGTCCTTCGCATCTTCCGAGCTCTGGACGTAGCGCGCTGCGATCGTCAGAACCTGCCTGTCATACCGGAAGACGAGTTCCTCAAATGCCCCCGTATCCCCACGCTTTGCCCGTTGAACCAGGTCCAGATCAATCATCTCATCCGTCGTGTTCGTTTTTGATGTCGTTGACATAGGATTAGATCTCGCAATTTCCAGAAGGTTGTAGCAGTAACTTGGGAGAATTCGAAGGCATTTTCAAGTTCAGCGGGGGCCGCTCCCTATGGTTTTTTAAGAAAATAGATGATACTATACGGCAGGTGCTCCAGAATATGGCAATGTTGGACGAGTTTCTCATCGACGCTGCGATACCCAAAACCCTTTTCGTATGCGATTTGGATCGCTGCAAAGGGGCCTGTTGCACGATGCCCGGTCAAAGGGGGGCGCCCCTTCTTGACCAAGAGGTGGTGGAAATTGAGAATGCATACCCGATTGTGAAGAAGTATCTCACTTTTCGCCACAAAGACACCATTGACGAGCGGGGATTGATCCAGGGTCGCAAAGGAGACCATTCGACTCAAGTAGTTGACCGAAAAGCCTGTGTTTTTGCGTTTTTTGAAGATCAAGTCGCGAAATGCTCATTTGAAAAAGCGTTCCAAAATGACGAAATCTCCTGGCGCAAACCGATCTCGTGCCATCTTTTCCCGATTCGCGTAGCTCCCGGCTTGCCAACCAAGCTCCGGTTCGAGGAACTTGCAGAATGCCGGCCAGCACTCGAGCGAGGAGCTTCGGAGCATGTTTCACTCGTGGAGTTCGTCCGCGAATCATTGACGCGAGCCTTCGGAAAAGATTGGTATAAAGAATTCGCTTCGCATTGCAGAGACAAACGAGAAAAAGAAAACCATCAGTAGCTTGTGAGCTAACGCTTTAACGTATGATCAATCTCTCTCAACAGATGCGGCTGGGGCTGAAGCTCACGCCGCAACAAGTCCAATACCTGAAGCTGCTCCAGCTCCCGACAATGGCGCTCGAGCAACGCATCAAGACCGAACTGGAAGTGAATCCGCTCCTCGAGACAGTCGAGGAAATGGATCAAGTGGAAGAACAGTCAGAGCCCGAAGAAACTCCTGATGATTCCGCTCAGGCGGAGAAGGAAGAAAAAGAAGAAAAAGTCGAGAACAAGGAAGATGATTCCTACTCTCTCGAAGACTACATCAACGATGAATCTGCCGGGTATAAGAGCCCCGAAGCCTACAAGTCGCAGGACGAAGACGAAGAATACGAACGCCCCATCGCGTCGAGCGTTCCGATGTCCGAGCGGCTCCTGAGCCAGTTCCGCCTCCAATGCGAGGATGACACGGAGTTTCTGATCGCCGAAGAGATTATCGGCAATGTGGACGAAGATGGATACCTCCGTCGCGAGCTGGCACTGATTGTCCAGGACCTCAACCTCACATTTGGTCTCGAGATCACCCTTCAACAGGCGGAAGAGGTCCTCAAACGTTTGCAGGTTCTTGATCCTCCGGGGATCGCCGCCCGAACACTTCAAGAGTGCCTGATCGCTCAAATGAAGACGATCAAGTGCGATCCTTATATCAAGGAGTTATCACTCAAGATACTGCAAGTGCATTTTGATGATCTGAAACTCAAGAGATTTGACAATCTCGGCAATAGTCTCAAGGTCGGGATGGAGACCCTCAAGAAGGTCATCGAGCTGATCCAGCACCTAAATCCAAAACCAGGGGAAGGCGAGTTCTCGGCGCAGGAGAACTACATCACGCCGGACTTTATCGTCGAGAATGACGATGGCGATTTTATCATCTCACTTCACGACCGCAACCTCCCTGCCCTTCGCATTAACAAAGCATACAGAGACCTCGTTGCCCCGAAAGGGAAAAAAGCCTCGAAGGAGGCAAAGGATTTCATCAAGCAGAAATTCGAAGCAGCAAAATGGTTTATTGCCTCGATTCACCAACGACGCGAAACGCTCTTGAAGGTCATGCGGGCAATCGTGGCCCGGCAGCGCCATTGGTTCGAACACGGAGAAGTCCTGAAGCCGATGATATACAAGGACATAGCAGAGGTTGTCGGCGTCGATATCTCCACGATCAGCCGCGTCGTCAACAGCAAATATGTGCAGACCGAGTTTGGTGTACACTCTCTGAAACAGTTTTTCACGTCCGGCCTCGAGACCGATTCGGGAGAGGACGTGTCCAACCAAACGATCAAACTTCGGATCAAGGACATTATCGCAGCGGAAGACACCAAGAAACCTCTGAATGACGACAAAATCGCGGCGATGGTGGGAGGCGAAGGAGTCAAAATCGCCCGCCGTACTGTCGCGAAATACCGCGAGCAATTGGGCATTCCCATAGCGCGCCTGCGCAAGAAAATCTAGATCCTACCGGAAAGAAGTTCCTATGATAGAACAACTCCACGCAACGACGATACTCGGGGTGCGAAAGGATGGCCGTGTCGCCCTCGGAGGCGACGGTCAGGTGACGCTCGGATCAACCGTGATGAAGCAGAACGCGAACAAGATCCGCAAATTGCATCAGGGGAACGTCCTGGTGGGGTTTGCTGGCGCCGCTGCAGATGCTTTCAGCCTTCTCGACCGATTTGAAGAGAAGCTGGAGCAGCACCAGGGTCAACTTGTCCGGGCCGCGGTCGAGCTTGCGAAACTCTGGCGAACCGACAAATACCTGCGCCAGTTGGAGGCCCTGCTTGCTGCAATGGACAAGTCGCACTCACTTGTCATTTCCGGGACGGGAGAAGTCATCGAACCCGACGACGGGATTGTGGCCATCGGATCCGGGGGAGCGTACGCGCTGGCTGCTTCCCGAATGCTGCTCAAACACACGCAGATGAGCGCGAAGGAAGTTGTGAGCGAGTCGCTCCAGGCGGCCTCGCAAATCTGCATTTACACAAATGGCAATCTTACCATAGAAGAGCTCTAGCATGTCCGGATCAAAGAAGAAACCTCCTGTAGACAACGGTCGCGAGCTTACACCGCGCGAGATCGTCAAGGAGCTCGACGAGTACATCATCGGTCAACAGAACGCGAAGAAATCCGTTGCCATCGCTCTCCGTAACCGCTGGCGCCGACTGCAGGCACCCGAGCATCTCCGGGAAGAAATCATGCCGAACAACATCATCCTGATCGGCCCCACGGGCGTCGGTAAGACAGAAATTGCCAGACGTCTGGCAAAGCTCGCGAATGCGCCCTTCATCAAAGTCGAAGCATCGAAATTCACTGAAGTCGGCTACGTCGGCAGAGACGTGGAATCGATGATCCGTGACCTGACGGAAATCGCGGTGAACATGGTCAAGGCCGAGAAGACGGCCGAGGTTCAGACGAAAGCCCTCACACTTGCCGAAGAACGCATCCTCGACGAACTGCTTCCCCCCATCCGCCGGCCGGAAGGATCATCGCAGGAAGGGCATGATGCAGCCGCGGACGATGAGAGTCGAAAAACCCGCGAGAAATTCCGTGAAAAACTAAAGGCCGGCGATTTCGACCACCGGACCATCGACATCGATGTTCCTACGTCTCAGGTTCCTCTCATGCAGGTCATGGGCCCGATGAGCCTCGAAGACATGGGAATCAACGTACAGGACATGTTCGGGAATTTATTTCCGAAAAAGAACAAACAGCGTAAGCTGAGCGTTGCCGAGGCGAAGCTCCTGCTCACACAGGAGGAAGCCCAGAAGCTCATCGACATGGAAAAGGCAACGAGAGAGGCACTGCAGCGTGTTGAGAATTCCGGCATCGTGTTCATCGACGAAATTGACAAAATCGCTAGCAGCCGGGGACAGACATCCGGTCCGGATGTGTCGCGAGAAGGAGTTCAGCGCGACCTCCTTCCTATTGTGGAGGGTTCCAGCGTTACGACCAAGCACGGGATGGTGAAGACGGACCACATTCTCTTCATCGCATCAGGGGCGTTTCACGTGGCCAAGCCTTCCGACCTCATCCCCGAACTCCAGGGCCGCTTCCCGATTCGCGTAGAACTTCAGAGTCTGACTGAAGAAGATTTCGTGAAAATTCTGACGCTGCCAAACAACGCCCTTCTCAAGCAGTATGCGGCGCTGCTTCAGACCGAAGGTATAACGCTTGAATTCGAGGACGAAGCGGTGAAAGAAATTGCGAGGGTTGCTTTTGAGGTGAACGAACAAGTTGAGAATATCGGTGCGCGGCGCCTCCACACAATCCTTACTACCCTACTCGAGGAGCCCCTGTTCGATGCCCCTGACGCAATCACATCGACGACGATCAGTGTGACGAAGAATCTTGTCGTCGAAAAGCTGAGCTCAATTGTCAAGAACAGGGATCTCAGCCGTTACATTTTGTGAACCAGCAGTCCTCCTGTGAGCCCGCTAGTTCACCTTCTCTTCTTTGCCGGGTGGCTGGAATCCGAACAACGGAGCGCCCGCTGCCTCCCCCACCAGCTTGATCTCTCCGAACTTCTTCTCATAGTTCTCAATATTGCTCTTGATGGCGGAGAGAAGCATCTTCATGTGTTGAGGCGTCATGACGATGCGGGCATGGACTTTCGCTTTTGGAATACCCGGCAGGACGCGTGTGAAATCGATGACGAATTCCGCCGGCGAATGCGTGATGATAGCCAGGTTGGAATAGATTCCTTCCGCTTCCTTCTCGCCGAGTTCGATATTGATTTGCTGCGGCTGGTTCTGGTCGTTCATGGTCATCCCTTCTGCGCCACGTGATGAAAGAAAAGCCCATCGGCGAAACGGAGTTTCGAGCCGATGGGCATAAAGAGTGTACTAGAAAACCCGACTCACCACGGTAGGTTTACTTCGCGGCCTTCCGGATCTTTTCTGCCTGATCGAACGCCTTCATCGCTTTGTCTTGCTGTCCGAGACGTGCATAGACCGTTC